>JACDGA010000170.1 GCA_013815505.1 Acidimicrobiia bacterium | reverse complement strand
GTCGGCGACGGCTGCGATGGCGACGGGACACAGCGCGATCGCCTTCGGCGGCGAGCGCATTCCCATCGATCACATCGCGACCGGAGCGATGGCCCCGGCGACGGGCTTCGTGTCGACGGCGAGCGACATCGTGCGATGGGTCGCCGCCCACTTCTTCGGCGACGAACGGATCCTGAGCGACGACTCCAAGCGCGTCATGCAGCGGACGGAGTGGCAGGTCGCGGGCAGTGCCGGATCGGAGTACGCGCTCGGGTTCGGCGTGACGAAGATCAACGATCGGCGGTTGCTCGGTCACGGAGGAGGCTTCCCCGGCCACATCACCCACACGCTCTTCGACCCGCACGACCGCATCGCCGCCTCGGTGCTCACGAACGCCATCGACGGCCCGGCGCAGATGTACGTCGCGACGGTGTTCCGCTTGATCGACCTTGCGCTCGGAGCAGCCGCATCGGAGACACCGGCGGTGGCGCCGGACGTGGCGTCCCGGTTCACGGGGCGGTTCGCCAACCTGTGGGGCGTGAGTGACGTCGTCGACCTCGGTGGACGCCTGCATCTGCTCGATCCGACCGTCGGCGACCCCACGGCTGACCCGATCCGCCTCGATGTCGCCGACGAGCTCACGACGCTGCGGATCACGGACTCGCCGGGCTACGCAGCACCGGGGGAGGAACTCGTGTACACGCGTGACGACGACGGAGCGGTGCGCGAGGTGCGCGGCGCCGGCGGCGTCACGATGTACCCGCACGACCCGTTTGTCGCCGCACTCGCACGGACCGACCGCGCTCGCGTTGGCGACCCGGTCGTCCCCGCCGAGGACTGACTGCGATCTACGGCGCGAGCTGTTGCAGCAGGCGCCAGGCGGCGTCGACGTGGTGGCGCGTCGTGGTTGCCGTGCCGATGGAGAAGCGCAGTGCAGTGCGGCCGTCGAGCACGGTGCGCGTGAACAGTGCCTCGCCCGTCGCGTTCGCCGCCTCGATCAACGCGTCCGTCGCGCTGTCGTCGGCGCGCAGGCGGACGCAGACCATGTTGAGGGGATGGGGCGCGACGACCTCGAACCGTTGGTCGCGACGCGCCTCATCCGCCAACCATTGGGTCCAGCCGACGTGGTCGCGGATCATCGAGATCGTGCCGTCGACGCCGTCGAGCCGCAGCGCGAACCACAGCTTCAATGCCCGGAAGCGGCGGCCGAGTGGGATCTGCCAGTCGCGGTAATCGATCGCCGCACCGGACGCCGCCGGCGACGAGCGGAGATACTCGGGCAGGATGCTGAGTGCGCCCAGCAGCGCCGCCCGGTCGACCGTCCAGTACAGGTCGCAGTCGAAGTTCACGCCCATCCACTTGTGCGCGTTCGTGCAGTAGCTGTCGGCATGGTCGAGGCCGGCGTTGACCCAGCGCAGCTCGGGTGCGAGCGCACCGATGCCGCTCATCGCGGCGTCGACGTGTAGCCAGATCCCGTGTCGAGCGCACGTGGCGGCGAGCTCGGGGGTCGGATCGAACGCCATCGACGACGTCGTTCCGTGCGTCGAGCACACGAAGCAGGGCACGAGTCCGTCGGCCAGGTCGGCACTCACGGCATCGGCGAACGCCTCGGGACGCATCGCAAACGCCTCGTCGTGATCGACGATGCGCTGGCGGTCCTCGCCGATGCCGGCGATGCGCAATCCCTTCGTGATGCTCGAGTGGGTCTGGGCCGTGAGGTAGGCGACGAGGCGCGACGTGTCGCCGTCGGCGTTGACGGCGCCGTGCGTCGACCGCCACCGTGCCGAGAGGATCGCCACGAGTGTCGCCTCGCTGGCCGATCCCTGGATCACGCCGCCACCGTCGCCGCCGGACGCGAAGCGAGGCGGGAGGTCGAGCAGTTCGCCCACCCAGTCGAGCATGAGCGTCTCCATCTCCGTCGCAGCCGGTGAGGTCACCCAGCTCATGCCGTTGACGTTGAGGCCGGCGGTGAGCAGATCGCCGAGCACGGAGGCGTAGCTCGCGTTGGAGGGGAAGTAGGCGAAGAACGAGGGGTGGAGCCAGTTCGTCGTGCCGCGCAACACGATCTCGTCGACGTCGGCCAGCACGTCGCCGAACTCGACGACCGACGACGGCGGGTGGGCCGGCAGCATCGCCCGGATCTCGCCGGGCTCGACGTCGGGACTGACACGCCGCTCGGCAAGTCGCTCGCGGTAGTCGGCGATCCAGTCGATCAGCTCGTGCCCTGCGGCGCGGAACTCGTCGGGTGTCACCTCCGGACCGCCCTGGTGATACGCCAACCAATGACGGCGAGGGCGGCCACGATGACGCCGAACAGCGCTGCCTGGCGCCAACCGCCCCGGCGCTCGCTGCCGCAGTCGGGACGCGGAAGGAGGTTGACGCAGTCGTCGAACTGCTCGCTCTCGAGGTACTGCTCGTCGAGTCCCCGGCCGTCGTCGCTCGTCGGGATCGGAACCGTGTCGGGCGGATCGGGTTGGGCCGTGGCGTCGCCGGCCACCGCCGGCGCCAGCAGTGACGCGAGCACGAGGATGACTCCTCCCGTCGCACGACCGATCCTCACGGTGTCATCGTCGCACCACGGCGCGTACCTCTACCATTCACGTCTTGACCGATCTCCACCGACCCGTCCTCGTCGTCGACTTCGGTGCCCAGTACGCGCAGCTCATCGCCCGCCGTGTGCGCGAGCTGAACGTGTTCTCCGAGATCGTCCGCAGCGACGTCTCGGCGGCCGATGCGGCGGCACGGGAGCCGCTGGCGATCGTGCTCTCGGGCGGGCCGAAGAGCGTGCACGTCGACGGCGCGCCGCGACTCGATCCGGCGATTTACGACCTCGGCGTGCCGATCCTCGGCATCTGCTACGGGGCGCAGCTCATCGCCCATCAGCTCGGCGGCCTCGTCGACCACTCGTCGCGGGGCGAGTACGGCAGGTCGATGCTGACCCGGACGGGGCCCTCGTCCGTGCTCGACCCCGAGGCGCCAGAGTCGCATCCCGTGTGGATGAGCCACTTCGACGCCATCACGGAGGTGCCGGACGGGTTCGTCGCGACGGGATCGACCCCGGACGCGCCGGTTGCGGTGTTGGAGCACGACGAGCGCCGCATCTACGGGCTGCAGTTCCATCCCGAGGTCGTCCACTCGCCGTACGGCATGGGCGCGCTGCGTCGCTTCCTCCACGGCTGCGCAGGGATCGCTCCCGACTGGACGATGGGCTTGGTGATCGACGAGCAGGTCGCCCAGATCCGCGACACCGTCGGCGAGTCGCGGGTGATCTGCGCACTGTCGGGGGGCGTCGATTCGTCGGTCGCTGCGGCGCTCGTCCACCGGGCCATCGGTCACCAGCTGACGTGCGTCTACGTCGACACCGGACTGATGCGCCATGGCGAGTCCGATCAAGTCGTCGAGACGTTCCGGCGCAACATGGGCATCGAGCTGATCCACGCCGCCGCCGCCGACCGGTTCTTCGACGCTCTTGCCGGTGTCGTCGATCCGGAGGAGAAGCGCAAGGTCATCGGCGAGCAGTTCATCCGGGTGTTCGAGCAGCACACCGGCGGGCTCACCGAGGCCGAGTTCCTCGTGCAGGGCACGCTCTACCCGGACCTCATCGAGAGCGGTGGGGTCGACGGGCAGGCATCCGTGATCAAGAGCCACCACAACGTCGGTGGGTTGCCGGAGGACATGACGCTGCGTCTCGTCGAGCCGCTGCGCGACCTGTTCAAGGACGAGGTACGAGCGCTCGGATCGGAGCTGGGACTGCCCGACGAGATCGTGTGGCGCCAGCCGTTCCCCGGGCCCGGCCTCGGCGTTCGGATCCTCGGTGAGGTGACGCGCGAGCGCGTGGCGATGTTGCGCGTCGCCGATCGCATCGTGCGTGAAGAGCTCGCCGCTGCGGGTCTCGAGCGGTCGATCTGGCAGGCGTTCGCCGTGCTTGCCGCAGACGTCCGCTCGGTCGGTGTGATGGGCGACGAGCGGACGTACGGCCACCCCGTCATCGTCCGCGCCGTCACGAGCGAGGATGCGATGACGGCCGACTGGGCACGACTGCCGTACGAGGTTTTGGAGACGATCTCGCAGCGCATCGTCAACGAAGTCGCCGGCGTCAACCGCGTCGCCTACGACGTCACCTCGAAACCCCCCGGCACGATCGAGTGGGAGTGAGCGCAGCGGGCTCCCACGCATCTGTCGCTGACTGACACCGCAGTTCGATACATCCTTCTGTCAGCGCCTTCTTCTACGGTTTCAGTTGCGGGGGGTGCCGTACGGCGGCGCATTGGTTGGCGTGGCAGACCGGCACCGCCACCTCGACGGCGCGCAAGATTCTTGTGGTCGCGGAGCGTGCGGCAGTGCGGCCGGTGTTGATGGCGGCGTTCGACGCCGGGGAACTGTCGCTCGATCAGATGGCGTTGGCGGTCAAGGCGCCTGCCTATACGGATGCGGAGATGTGCGGGTTCGCTCGCAACGCGACCGTCACACAGTTGTCGATGGTGGTGCGCCGCTACGGGTTCGAACCCGACCCCGGCGACCCGCCCGCCGACGCCGCTGCAGCGCCTGACGCGGTGACGTCGGAGGTGTCGTTGTGGGTTGACGATGCCGGCACCGGTCATGTGAAGGCGACGTTGGAACCGGATCGGTTCCGGGTGTTCGAAACAGCGATGCGCGAAGCCCGCGACGCCCTGTTCCAAGCGGGCCATCCGAACGTCACGTGGACCGACGCGCTCGTCGAGATCGCGGAACGGTCACTCGACACCGTCACGGAAC
>JACDGA010000169.1 GCA_013815505.1 Acidimicrobiia bacterium | reverse complement strand
CACGATGGCGAGGAACGACGGCTTGGTCCATCCGTCTCGGGTGAACTCCTTCTGCAGGAGGTAGTTCTCGAACTCGTGGGCAGCCCAGCTCATCGGCGGTCACGGCGGCGCACCAGCGCCCGCACGGCGGTCGGCACGACGTACAGCACCACCACCGGGAACAACGGGCCGATGATCCAGTTGAGCACCAGCACGTTGTCGCGCAGCGAGAGGCTCCCGAGGGCCAGGCCGACGTAGAGCACGAGCGCGAAGAGGTACCAGCCCCATTGGAGGTCTCCGCCCGGTACCGCCGCGCGGTTCATCAGGTGACGGCCACGACGAACGACACCGGGTCGGACATCGTCGGTGCCGGTGCAGACGGGCTCGTCGCGCTGATGACCACAGTCGGCGGCTCACCGAGAAACTGCTCGGCATCGTGGCCGAGCTCGGCGAGAAGGTCGGCCTGACGCCGGTACGAGGCGAGCGCCGTCGAGCCCTCGGCCCGACCGAGGATGCGGTCGCGCACCCTGCCCAGCGTTGCCGCTGAGGCGCCGACCGCCGCTGTCCCACTGATCATCATTGCTTCCACGCTGGTCAAGCAATTCATGCACATCGGTGAGACGTTAGTCAGCGACCGCCGTCTCGTATGGTCACCGGCGTGCATGTCGACCTGATCGTGGCGACGTTCAACATCCGCAACGGCCTGGCATGGGACGGACGGAATTCGTGGCCATTGCGGCGCCGCGCCACGGCGAAGGCCCTCGCCGCGCTCGACGCCGACATCGTCGGCTTACAGGAGGTGTACGGGTTCCAACGGCGCTACCTGTTGGGCCGCGTGCCCGAATACCGAGCCGTCGGCAAGGGGCGACGAGACGGTCGGCGTGGCGAGCAGTGCCCCATCCTCGTGCGCGATCCCGTGGCGATCGACGCCGACTGGACGCGGTGGTTCGGTGACGAGCCCGAGCACCCGGGATCACGGCTGCCCGGCGCGTCCTTCCCGCGGATCGCGACGATGGCGACGTGCCGTCGCGCAGACGGTGATGCCGTCGCCCCGGCGTTCGATGTCGTCAACGTCCACCTCGACGAGCACCTGGGTGACAATCGGGTGCGCAGCATCGAGCTGCTGGCGGACTGGCTCGACGGCACGCGTCCGTCGCTGCTGATCGGCGACTTCAACACGACCGAGGACGACGCGGCCGTGATGGGGGCGCTGACCGACGCCGGTTTCGAGTTCGCTCCGGTCGCCGGCGGGACGGCGCACGACTTCGGCGGCGGTACCGACGGTCCGCAGCTCGATCACGTGCTGTTCCGTTCGGTCGCGGCGGCGACGTGGCAGATCCGGTCGGCACGAGTTATTCGCGATCGCTACGACGGTCGACTGCCGTCGGACCACTGGCCCGTCGTCGTCGATCTCCGGCTGGACACGCCGTGACGTTGGCGACTGCATTCGATCCGTTCGCGTGGGAGGTCGCCTGGACGTCGGACGTTGCCCGGTGGCCCCGCTGGATCGGCCTCCCGCTCGAGATCGTCATGCAGACCGGCACGCGGTGGGTCGTCGTCGTCGTTGCCGCGTTTCTGATCGGCGTCGGTCGTGTCCGCCTCGGTCTGACGGTTGCGGTCGCCGGCGCCGTCGCCTGGATTGCGTCACGCTTGCTGAAGGACGTGTTCGACCGTCCGCGGCCGACGATGAGTGACATCGGCCGACCGCTGCGGGAAGCTGCCGACGGCTTCGCATTCCCGTCGTCGCACGCCACCATCGCCACGGCGCTCGTGGTCACCGTGGTCGCCGGACTGTGGGGAGCGCGCCGCGCCAGGCAGATCGCCGTCGGCGTCGGCGCACTCGTCGTCGTCGCGACGTGCCTCAGCAGGCTGTACGTCGGCGCGCACTGGCCGCTCGACGTGCTCGCCGGCACGGGGCTCGGGCTGGCAGCGTCGGCGCTCGTCCTTGCGGCGGTCGAAGTGGCCCTCAGGGTGTGGGAAACACGGCAGCTGACGTGACGGGACTCGACCTCCCGTAGAGGTTGAAGGTAAGTGTCGAGAGAGCACGCCAGTTCTGACCTATCGGCTGTCAGCCGCGGGACCGCCCGATCGGCCGTGGCAGCAGGTGACCATGCACGCCAGCAGCGTCGCAAAAGACCGCCGCCTCCGCGACACTGCTGGCCAGGCGTCAAGCTACACGCAGCGCGTCCCACAGCGCGTCGCGACCACTGCGCAGACCGATGACAACATCCAGAACCAGTCAGGACGTCACTGACTCGATGCCCTGCGGGTACACGAACTCGCGGTGGTCCGGCTCGACGCAACCGTCGGGGGGACGGGGCAACGACAGGCGGGCGTAGTCCTTCGAGTACCCGCCGCCTGCCTCGATGGAGGATCCCTCAGGAACATCGCCGAAGCCAGGAACGTCGACTACGAGCTGACCGCGCTCGTCGCGCACCGCGCTGCCGTGTGGCCAGACGATGAGGAACCGCACCCGCTCCTCACCGCGTCCCTGGACGAGCACGAAGCATCCGGGGGTGCGCAGGTACCTCACTCGACCGTTCACCTCTGCTTCGTCGCTGCCGTTCGTCGGCGGATGGGTGACGATCACGGCCGGCGGTTTCGACTGATCGGTGCTCCGCCACTCGGAGCTGACGCCGCCACCGCACGCCGCCAACGTGACGATCATCAGCGATGAGAGCACTATCCACCGGCCGGATCGCATGAGCGTGACAGTAGACCTCACGCCGAGGCCCAGATCGGCGCGTCTGGCCAGGCCCTTGCGGTTGGCGTCCACCGCTAGCAGCGAGAACGGTTGCGCACGGCGAAGGCACCGTCTACAAGGACGAGAAGCGCGGCCGATGGGTCGGCGCCGTCACGATCGCCGGCCGGCGCCGCAAGGTGACCGGCAAGGACAAGACCGAGGCTCGCGCCCGGCTGAGGGAGCTGCTCGCCGCGAAGACGACCGGCGTCGCGATCGGCGACCGCAGGTACACCGTCGGGATGCGGTCGCCACGTTCCTCGAGCGCGACGTCCCGCGAGGCCGACGGCGACCTAGTCATCGCACAGGCAAGGGCAGCGTTCGTCGCATCGGGGCCTGCAGTCGCAAATGAGGACGTGGTCGATGAGTTGGATCGAGACTTCGGGATTGGCTACCGGGACGTCGCGAGACTCATCCAGTTCGCCGACCTTGTGCGTGCTCGCGCTGGCCGGTAGATCCGCCGGGGTCGCCGTCATCGCCTTCACCACCCCTCGAGCTCGAGCGCGGTGAGCATGACCTCTCGCCCGAACTTGACCTCACCGCGACTCCAATGGCAAGGTCCGGCTCGAACGTGATCCACTCGGCTGAGCGCCCCGACAGTGAGGAACTGACATGTCGATCCTGCGATTGCTGCCGGCAAGGGTGCACGGCATGGCCGACTACGGGAGCGCGTTCGCCCTCATCGTCGTGGCCCTGGTCGTCGGCGGGTCGGGACGGGCGGTGGGAACCGGTGTCGTTCTCGGCGCCGTCCTCCTCGTGGTCAGCATCTTCACCGACTACCCGCTCGGGCTGGTCAAGGTCATCCCCTTCGTCGTCCACTCGGCCGGGGACTACGTCGGGGCGGCGGGGTTGATCGCCGCTCCGTTCGTGCTCGGCTTCAACGACACCGATGGTGGGCTCACGGCCTTCTACGTCGTCATGGGCGTGGCCCTGGTGGCCGTCAGCCTGGTCACCGACTACGGCGACACCCCACGAGGTCAGTCGATCGCGCGCTAACGGCGAGCATCGGCACCGAGGTGCGGGTTGTCGGGCAACGTCGTTCGTCGTGGCAACCTGTCGCTCGATGGCACGTCGAACACGCACCCGAGTCCCCCAGACCGCCGACCCCTTCGCCGCTGCCGGACTGCTCGATCGCGGGCTGGCGGTCGGCCTTGGTAGCCGCGCTGTCGTCTCCGTTGGGGGTGAGACCGGTCACGGTCAGCGGGTTCGCCCTACGACGCGCTGACCTGCGCCGAACCAGCAACGCGTCGGGGTCAGCCTGACGTAGCACGGCCGAGTCAACCTCGGGGCGACAATGTAGGTACTCAGGCACGCTGACACTCAGCGGCCCGATGGAGAAGGGTCGAGCGACCCCTCAACCCGACTCCGGGTCGGTCAGAGTCGGGGACTGCCGTGTCATGCTCCGACCTGCCGTCGCCGGCGTGTGCGAGCTCGTCGTCACCTCAACCGGCGGTCGCCGTGATCGGGGACGAGGATGACGCCTGCGCCGCCGTCGTGCTCGGTGGCGTGGATGCTGGCCTGTAGCTCGTCGTCGCTGGCCGCGCGGATCGGCTCCGCAATGTTGTAGTCGTGCAGGGTCGCTGTGCTCGCCGACACCTCGCACCGCTCATTCGTGGACATGGAGTGCTAACTCGGACCAGACCGGTCGGGGGTATTCACAGCGCGTGTATCCGGCGCCCGATGGCGTGCTCTGTGGCAAGCAGGAACGTAGCAACCAAGCGATTAAGGGAGACACACGATGCATTTCATCTCGTTCGAGACCACCCGGCAGCTGGTCGAGCAGCACCAGCACGAGCTGTTGCAGGAGGCTGAGCTGCGCCGGATCGTCCGCCGCAGCCGTCGCCCGGCGCCGGAGCCTGCACGTAGGCACCAGCCCGCGACGGAACGGCCAGGCGGCCCCGTGCTGGCGCCCGTGCCCGCGCGTTCTCGTTCTCGCCGTTTCCTGGCCGGATGGGCATTCGGAACCCGCCGAGAACCGGCCGCTTCCAGCCCCCGGCCCGCCGCTCAGGCCGCGACGGGTTGATACGCACGGCGTAGCGGC
>JACDGA010000168.1 GCA_013815505.1 Acidimicrobiia bacterium | reverse complement strand
GTGTCACGCTGCTCGGGGGCACATTCCAGGCCGGCCCGGGACCGGGACGTGGCTGGACGGTCCGGGCGACCATTCCGCGAAGAGGGAGACCAGCGTGACCATCCGGGTACTCATCGCCGACGACCAAGACATCATCCGCAGCGGCCTCACCACGATCCTCAACGGGCAACCCGACATCGAGGTCGTCGGACAGGCGGTCGACGGGCGCGAGGCGGTCGAACTTGCGCACCGTCTACGTCCGGACGTGTGCCTGTTTGACATCCGCATGCCGAACCTCGACGGCGTCGAAGCCACACGGCTGCTGGCCGGACCCGACGTCGAAGACCCGTTCGCAGTTGTGGTCATCACGACCTTCGACACCGACGCCTACGTCACCGGGGCTCTGCGAGCAGGTGCCAAAGGCTTCCTTCTCAAAGATGCCGGACCTGAATTGCTCGTCCAGGCCATCCACGCCGCGGCGGAAGGCGACGCGCTCATCGCACCGGCAATCACGACTCGCCTTCTCGCCAAGTTCGTCGAGACTGCGACGTCATCGACCCCGACGCAACCGCTAAGCCCCCTGACGGAGCGCGAAGAACAAGTCCTCGTCACCGTAGCCACTGGCAGGACCAACGCCGAGATCGCCAGCGAACTTCACATCAGCCTCAGCACCGTGAAGTTTCATCTGTCCAGCCTCATGACCAAGATTGGCGCACGAAACCGAGTGGAGATTGCCATCTGGGCATACGCAACCCGGCGAGTGAGGCCATGACACGACGCGGGACGTGCCACCCCTCGAGGGGGACCGCTACGGAGCGCCCGCCAGCGAAACTCGCTCCACGTTTTCGACCGGCTCAACAGCAATCTCTACGATCTTGAGTCACCGATATCCAAAAATGCCGCTGGTTCCACTCCCCCCGAGACGCCGCAAACTGCGGTGACGGACAGTTCTGTGAACTAAGAGCTTGGCCTGACGAGCCCTTGGGTTGGTTCCAGATGTTGGGCTACTAAGCCCTAGGCGACGTGACTTGCTCGGGTTCGTCTCCCGGTGGCCGCTGAGACGACGGGATGCGAGTATCGCCGCTACGAAGCTGCTAGGTGCGTCGGACCGTCTTTGCATCCGCGCACCTAGTAATGGATGCGAAGTAGGGATCAATCTGTACTTTCAAACGGCGTCGTGGAGCTGCGACTACGACAGCAACGCGAGCCGCCCAGCTCAAGGTTAGCCAGTTGTGCGGCTCGGGTGAGATCTCATCGCCGGCAGCTCGACCAGAGACCCGCGTTGCGGTTCATGGCCCGCTTCTGTCCGATGCGGTAACCGGCGGTGCGCCTAACCAGGTCCTGAGATCGGCCCAAGGCATGGTCCGGCGCCCATGCTTTCGGCTAGGTCAAGACTGGCCATCAAACCGATGTGCGCACGCCTCGCCGCGGCGAGGGTTGACCCATGATCACTGTTGAGTCACTGACCCGGAGGTACGCCGGCTTCACCGCCGTCGACAACGTCTCCTTCACCGCCCAGCCCGGCCGCGTGACCGGCTTCCTCGGCCCGAACGGCGCTGGCAAGTCCACCACGATGCGCGTCATGGTCGGCCTCACCGCCCCGACCTCTGGCAGCGCGACCATCAACGGAGTGCGGTTCGCCGACCTCCCCAACCCCGGTCTCGAGGTCGGCGTCCTCCTGGACGCATCGGCCCAGCACGCCGGCCGCACCGGACGCGAGATCCTCACGATCGCCGCCGACACCATGGGCCTGCCGCGCCGCCGCGTCGACGAGACGCTCGAGCTCGTCAGCCTGACACCGTCGGAGGCCAAGCGACGCGTGCGCAACTACTCCCTCGGCATGCGTCAGCGACTGGGCATCGGCACCGCCCTGCTCGGGGACCCCCGCGTGCTGATCCTCGACGAACCGGCGAACGGGCTCGACCCGGCCGGGATCCGGTGGATGCGCGACCTCCTGACGGGCTTCGCCGGCCAGGGCGGCACCGTCCTGCTGTCCTCCCACCTCCTCCACGAGATCGAGGTCATCGCCGACGACCTGGTCGTGATCGGGAACGGCAAGATCGTCGCGTCCGGCAGCAAGGAAGAGCTGCTCGCCGCAGCCGGGACGCTCGCCCGGTCGACGTCGCCGCGCGACCTCGCGCACGCCCTCGAGCAGGCCGGGATCCCCAGCACGCTCGCCGGGGACGGCTCGGTCCGTACGGACGCCGATCCCGCTCGTGTCGGGGCCGTGGCCCTGACAGCGGGCATCGCCCTCACTGAGCTCCGCTCCGCCGAGGGCGCCGGGCTCGAAGACATGTTCCTCTCGCTCACCGCCGACACCCAACGCGAAGGAGTTGCGGCATGACCGCCACGATCACCTCCCCGGACACCATCGAGGCCGCGCCCGCCCGCCGGACCGTCCGACCCATCCCGACGAGCCGGCTCGTCAAGATCGAGCTCCGCAAGATGTTCAACACCCGCTCGGGTTTCTGGATGCTCGTCAGCATCGGTGTCCTTTCCGTCATCGCGACCGGCGCCGTCATCATCTTCGCCCCCGACAGTGCAGTCACCTACGAAAGCTTCGCGACTGCGATCGGCTTCCCGATGTCGGTGATCTTGCCGATGATCGCGATCCTGGGCGTCACCAGCGAGTGGAGCCAGCGCAGCGGGCTCACGACGTTCACGCTGGTGCCGAGCCGCGGACGCGTGATCGGGGCCAAGGCGTTCGCGACCTTCGTGGTCGGCGTCGCCTCGATGGCCGTCGCCTTCGCCGTCGGGGCCCTCGGCAACCTCGTCGGTGCGGCGATCAACGGTACCGACGCGATCTGGGACGTCACGCTTGCGCACTCCAGCCAGATCCTGCTCGGCAACCTGGTCGGCATGGCGATCGGCTTCACCCTGGGCGTGATGCTCCGCAACTCCGCGGCGGCCATCGTCGGCTACTTCGTCGTCTCCCTCGTCCTGCCGGGCATCCTTGCCCTTCTCGCCCAGGTGCGCTCGTGGTTCGAGGACCTGCAGCCCTGGATCGACTGGAACTACACCCAGGTCGCGTTGTTCGAGAACGACACGGACACGGCGAGGGAATGGGCGATGCTCGCCTCCACCACCGGCATCTGGATCGCGCTCCCGCTAGTCATCGGACTGCTCTTCCTGCGCCGCTCCGAGGTCAAATAGTCGGACACACAGTAGGCGGTATCCGATGCTCATGTGTGAGTGCCGGATATCGCCGTCTCGTCGTGGACCGGCTCAGCGTGCCGGAAGATGTCAAGGAGTTTGAGACACGTCTTGTTACGCGGTCTGTATGAGGGCCTCCGGTGATGGTTGGTTGATCCACGCTGCGGTGGGGAGTTTCGGCGCTTGGGGTCGGCGGTTGCCGAACCGGTTCGGGTGCGCGGCATGGGCGGCGTCGAGCGTGTGTTGGCGTTGGGCGCGGATCTCGGCCGCGGTGCCGTGGTGCACCGACGCCGGCGTATGCAGGCCGATGCCGGAATGGCGGTGCTCATGGTTGTAGTAGGTGAAGAACGTCTCACCGAACGCCCTCGCGTCGGCCAGTGACCCGAACGACTTGGGGAAAACGGGCGCGTACTTCAGGGTCTTGAATGCCGCCTCGCTGAACGGGTTGTCGTTCGACACCCTCGGTCGGGAATGGCTGCGGTCGACGCCGAGGTCGAGCAGTAGCTGGGCGACGGGTTTGGATGTCATCGAGGTCCCCCGGTCCGCGTGGACCGCGTCGGGGATGCCGTGGGTGCCCATCGCTTCTTCGAGCATGGTCTTGGCGATCTCGGAGTCCTCCCTCGTCTGGACGGTCCAGGCCACGACGTAGCGGGAGTAGATGTCGAGCACGACGTAGAGCTGGAACCACACCCCACGTCCGGGTCCGCGGAGTTTGGTGATGTCCCACGACCAGACCTGCCCTGGTGCGGTGGCCAGGAGTTCGGGCTTCTTCTTCGGCGGATGGGTGGCCTGGCGGCGGCGCTCGCCGGCCGCTCCACGGGCGCGTAGGAGGCGGTGCATCGTGGACATCGAGCACAGGTAGGTGCCTTCGTCGAGCAGCGTGGCCCAGGTCTGGGCCACGGACTTGTCACAGAACCTCTCGCTCGTCAGTTCCTCCAGCACCTGGGCTTGCTCATCGGCGGTGAGCGCGTTCGGCGGTGCTGGGCGTGCCGGTCGCGGGCCGTGCATTCTCGGCTGCTGGGCGCGGTAGTGGCTGCCACGGGGACGCCCCAGCAGGTCGCAGGCCTGCTTCACGTTCGTGTGCTTGGCGAGTTCGTCGACGGCCGGGTTGATCACCGCCGCGGCGGCTTCGGCGTGCCCGTGCTCTCGGAGAGCGTCTCCAAGAGCGCGTGTGCTTTTCCCACGATGTCCAACGCTGCCCTCGTCCGGGCGAGCTCGGTCTCGGCCTTCTCCGCACGAGCCCGTAGTTGCTCGATCTCCCGGTCCCGCCGATCACGCGGCCCTCGCGACTTCGGGCCAAGCACGGTGGCCGCGCCGGCCTGGGCGGCCTTGCGCCACTCGGTGATGTGGGATGAGTACAGGCCCTCGCGCCGCAAGATCGCGCCACGCTCGCCATGGTCCGCGGTCTCGTACTCGGCCAAAATCTGGGCCTTGTACTCCGCGGTGAAGCTACGTCGCTTGGGTCGGTCTGCTCTCGGGCTCACGCCTCCATCATCGATCCGAGAGGTATCGGCCAACGTCATCGTCATCAGGTGTCTCGCTTCTCGCCCCGTGCGGAGGGATCGAACTCAGAAGTGGTGTCTCACCTCAGCCTGACGCACAGGGGACGGCGGGCGCAGCTTCACGGTCAGGTACACCGACTGATC
>JACDGA010000167.1 GCA_013815505.1 Acidimicrobiia bacterium | reverse complement strand
GATCACCGACCGACGGGTCATCGCCGGGGCCCGCTGGCTCGAGCGGGTCAGCTACCGCGCCGCCGACGCCGTAACGGTGCTGTCGGAGGACTTGCACGACAACGTCGCCGCGAAGCTGGGCCGCGCACGGGTGCACACGATCCCGAACTTCGTCGACACCGACGCGATCAGGCCGATGGAGCGCATGACGCCGTTGCGCCGAGCGCTCGGCATCGGCGACGAGCCCGTCGTGCTGTACGCCGGCAACATCGGCTTCTCGCAGTCGTTGGCGCTGCTCCTCAGCGCCGCCGGCCGCCGTCCCGACGTCACGTTCCTGATCAACGGCGAGGGCTCGTCGCGGACCGAGCTGCAACAGATGGCACTCGGCATGCCGAACGTCCGCTTCGGCGACTTCGTGCCCTCTGCCCGGCTGAGCGAGCTGCTCGCGACAGGCGACATCCACGTCGTGGCGCTGCACGCCGGGCTGGCTCGCGTCAGCGTGCCGTCGAAGACGTACTCGATCCTCGCTGCCGGTCGCCCGGTGCTCGCCTCCATCGATCCCGGCACCGAGATCCCGCGCATCCTGGCTGCGTCGGGCGCCGGGATCGCTGTCGCACCCGACGACCAGGACGCGTTCGACGACGCCCTCGACACCCTCCTCGCCGACCCCGCAGCAGCGACGGCGATGGGTCGCGCGGGTCGGGAGTGGGTGCAACGAGCCGCCTCTCCGAGCGCCATTGCCGGCATGTATCGCGCCCTTGTCGACGAGCTCTGACGCCTCCCACATCCGGCGCGAGGCCGATAGGCTCGCGTCCTCGTGGCACGATCATCCTCGACCAGCAGAGCCGCCAGGCTGGCCCAGCGGAGCGGCAAGACGAAGGTCCGCTTCCAGGGCGGGACGTTGTTCCCGGCCATCCTCGCCGTCATCATCGTGCTCGGCATGGCCAGCATCGTGTACGCCCGCCAGAGCCGCCCGGCCGCCGATGCGTCGCCGCCGACCACCGAAGATCATTGGCACGCCTCCTACGGCTTCTACGTCTGCGATCCCGACACCGGCGAGATGGGCTGGAAGTACCTCAGCGGCGACCAGGAGATCCGTGACGACGCCGGTGAGGTCGTCGATCTCGTGCCCGAGTACCAGGGGACCGGCGTGCACAGTCATGACGACGAGGTGATCCACTGGCACCCGTTCAGCTCCAGGGCGACGGGCAGGAACGCACAGCTCGGCGTCTTCCTCGACAGCTACGGCGTCAACCTCTCCAACGACGAGCTCGACTTCCCCGACAGCCAGAACGAAGGCATGCGGTACGAAGAGGGCGAGACGGAGTGTGGTGGCGAGGACGCGCAGCTGCGCGTCCAGGTGTGGGACAACTATCAGGACACCGACGGCGGCAGCACGTTCACGAGCGATTTCGACGACATCCCGTTCCGGAGGAATTCGATGATCTTCGCGATCGCCTACGCCCCCGACGACGTCGTGATCGAGAAGCCGCCTGCGTCGCCGCAGCTGGTCGAGCTCGGTGCCGTCGACAGCGGCGCGACCGACGACCCGACGGCGACGACCGTGCCCGGCACCGGACCCGCAGTGACGACCACTCCCGCCTCGGGCGCGACGACCACTCCCGGAACGGGCGCCACGACAACGCCTGGCACGGGCACCACGCCGGCCAGCGGTCCTGCGACCACCGTGGTCACGCCGACGACCGCGGTCACGCCGACGACCGTGGCGCCGACTGCCACCACGACGCCATCGAGTTGATGCGGGGCCTGTGATGCAGGCCGTCGTCCTCGTCGGTGGGTTCGGCACACGCCTGCGCCCGCTCACCGACACCGTGCCGAAGCCGGTGCTCCCCGTGGGGCACATCCCGATGATCGTGCGGCTCGTCGGGCACCTCGCCCGCGGGGGCGTCGACCGGGTCACGCTCGCACTCGGCTTCAAGTCCGAGCACTTCCACCACGTCTTCCCCGGGCAGCGCTGCGGCGACGTGGAGATCGTGTACGCCGTCGAGCCGTCACCGCTCGACACGGGCGGTGCGATCCGCTTCGCCGCCGATGTTGCGGGCATCGACGACACGTTCGTGGTCGCCAACGGCGACGTCCTGACAGGTCTCGACCTCACGTCACTCGTCTCGTTCCACCGCCGCAGCTGCGCCGAGGCGACCCTGCACCTGACACCCGTCGCCGACCCGTCGGTGTTCGGTGTGGTGGAGACCGACGACGACGGACGGGTGCGCCGGTTCATCGAGAAGCCGGCAAAGGGCACGGCGACGACGAACTTCGTCAACGCCGGGACGTACGTGTTCGAGCCCGAGGCGGTCCACCGCATCCCGGCCGGCGAGCGCGTCTCCGTCGAGCGCGTGACGTTCCCCGCCATCGTCGGCGACGGAGGGCTCTACGCGATGCCCACGAATGACTACTGGATCGACATCGGCCGACCGGACGCGTACTTGCAGGCAAACCTCGATCTGCTGGCGGCGTCGTCGGACGACCACGTCCCGTCCGTGGACGACGGAGCGATGCTCGGCGACGGTGTGACGATGGTGCACAGCCTCGTGACGGCAGGCGCGACCGTCGGTGCCAGGTCGCGGCTCAGCGGATCGGTGCTGCTCTCCGGCGCCGATGTCGGCGCTGACGTCCGCCTCGACTCGTGCGTCGTGATGGGTACCGTCGGCGACGGCGCCACGCTCACCCGCTCGGTCGTCGGCGCCGCGGGCAGTGTGCCGAGCGGTGCCGTCCTCACCGACGCCCGCGTGCCCGAGCCGGGAGAGTGAGCTGATGGCGGACTCCGGCGGCGGCGACCCGCATCGACCGATCGCCGTGATCGGTGGCGCCGGTTTCATCGGGTCGCACCTCGTCGACGCACTGCTCGCCGAGGGCCGGTCCGTCGACGTCCTCGACACGCTCGAGACCGGCTCGATCGCCAACCTTGCTGCCGCCCGGCGCTCGGGCGGGTCCTTGAAGTTCCACCACGTCGACGCCGCGAGCGCCGACGGCGTCGCCGTGCTTGCGCTGCGCCGCCCGCGCGTCGTGTTTCACCTCGCGCTCCTGGTTCCCGGTGAGGATGACGCCGCCGCCGCATCCGACTCGTTCGCCTCGATCGTCGCCGTCTGCTCGGCAGCGCGTCACGCCGGTGTCGACAAGGTCGTCGTCGCCGTGCCGGCAACCGACATCTACGGGCGGCCGAGTGCCCGCGAACTGCCCGTCAAGGAAGCGCCGCTCGCTGCGAACGGTCTGCGAGGCGCCGCAGCAAAGGCGATCGTCGACGTCGTCACGTACCACCGCGAGGCCGACGGCCTCGAGTTCACGGTGCTCGCGCTCGCCACCGTCTACGGGCCGCGCCAGCGTCCGAGCGGCGGCGTCGTCGCCGCGTTCGTGGCCGCTGCGCTCGACGGCGAGCCGGCAACACTGCACGGCGAAGGCCGCCAGACGCGCGACCTGCTGTACGTCGAGGACGCCGTCGACGCCCTCGTCAAGTCAGCGGATCGGGGTGGTGGCCTCGTGGTCAACGTCGGGACCGGGACGCAGACGTCGATTCGCGATCTCCACAAGCTCGTCACCCCCGACGGTCCTGCTGCCGAACCTGGTCCGGGGCGCTGGGGAGAGCCGGGCAGGTTCGCGGTGTCGCCCGTGCGGGCTCGCATCCACCTCGCATGGTCGCCGTGGACGTCACTCGTCGACGGCATCGGTGACACCGTCGACGCCGCTCGCGCCGCGCGCGCCAGCAGCGCCGAGCACAACGGTGGCGAGGCCGGCTGAGCGCTCGGGCGAGCTCATCACCGACGGCGTCACGACGGCGCGCATCCCCTGCGCCTCGACGGCGGCGGCGAGGTGGGCGTCGACGGGGTCGATGACGAGCGTGCCGGCGATGTCGCTGTAGAGCGCGGCGACGCCGACGACGGAGGACTCGTGGCCGAGTCCTTCGAGCACCCGGTCGGCGGGTCCCTTCAATGCGGCACCACCGACGATCGGCGACACGGCCACGACAGAGTCACGGCGTCGCGCCAGCGTGGCGTCGACGCCGGCGAGCGACCTGATCGGGGCGATCGACAGGATCGGGTTGCTCGGTGCGATGACGACGACATCGGCGTCGGCGAGCGCGCCTCTCGCCTCAGCGGTGAGCGAGCCCTCTCCGACGAAGCGCACGTCGTGCACGGTGTCGGCGTGCTGGCGTCCGACGAAGTACTCCTGGAACCCGATCCAGCTCCCGTCCTCGAGGCAGACCTGTGTCGCGAGGGGTTCGTCGCACATCGGCAGCAGCGCGACGTCCACTCCCCACGCCGTGGCGATCTCGCCCGTGACCGCTGTCAGCGTCGCCCCTTCGGCGAGTCGCGTCGTGCGGTAGAGGTGCGTGGCGAGGTCGCTGTCGCCCACGTTGAACCACGTCTGCGCCGCCGCCGAGCCCTCGGGCCGGACAGCCTCGTATCGCCGGAGCGAGGCCATCGCCTGCCACGTCTCGTCGACGAGCCCCCAGCCCCGGTCCGGGTCGATTGCGCCGGCCAGCGTGTATGTGATCGTGTCGAGGTCGGGTGAGATCGACAGTCCGTTGATGATCGTGTCGTCGCCCGTGTTGACGACCGCAGTGATGCGTCGCGGATCGGTCACCGAGCACAGGGCACGCAGCATCCGCGCCGCACCGACCCCACCCGACACGACGGCAATGGTCTGCGCTGTCACGGAGCCATTGCCCCCGAGGCGAGCGCGCGGTACAGCGCGGTCATCTCTTGCGCCGTGCGCTCCCACGAGAACCGTTGCACATTCGTGGTGCCGTCGCGCACGAGGCGATCCCGCAGATCGTCGTCGGTGACGGCACGTA
>JACDGA010000166.1 GCA_013815505.1 Acidimicrobiia bacterium | reverse complement strand
GCTCGGCAGGGACCGAAACGTGGTCGAGCGCTGACGCGGTCACTGTGACAGCATGACACCCGGTTCGCATCTCCTCGAAAGGAATCCGTGTGTCACGCGTCTCCTCGCGGCTCGCCGCCATCACCCCTTCCGCGACGTTGGCCGTCGACGCCAAGGCGAAGGCAATGGTGGCCTCGGGCGAGGACGTCATCGGCTTCGGTGCGGGTGAGCCCGACTTCCCGACGCCCGAGCACATCGTCGAAGCTGCGGTTGCCGCGTGCCGTGACCCGAAGAACCACCGCTACTCGCCGCCGGGCGGCCTCCCCGAACTGAAGGACGCCATCGTCGCCAAGACGGATCGCGACAGCGGGTACGCGGTCTCGCCGGGCGAGGTGCTCGTGACGAACGGCGGCAAGCACGCCGTCTTCACCGCGTTCGCCGCGCTTTGCGATCCCGGTGACGAGGTGATCTGCCCGGCGCCGTACTGGACCACGTATCCCGAGGCGATCGCGCTGTCCGGGGCCGTGCCGGTCGTCATCGACACCGAGGTCGAGTCCGGGTTCCAAGTCACCGTGGAACAGCTCGAGGCGGCCCGCACGGAGCGCACGAAGGTGTTTCTCTTCGTCAACCCGGACAACCCGTCGGGGGCCGTGTACCCGCGCGAGCAGGTGAAGGCGATCGGGGAGTGGGCCGTCGAGCACGGCATCTGGGTCGTGACCGACGAGATCTACGAGCACCTGACGTTCGGTCCGCACGAGTTCTCGTCGATGCCGGTGGAGGTACCCGACCTCGCCGACCGGTGCATCATCCTCAACGGCGTCGCCAAGACATACGCCATGACGGGCTGGCGAGTCGGCTGGATGATCGCACCCGTCGACATCACGAAGTCGGGGACGAACTTCCAGAGCCACACCACGTCCAACGTCAACAACGTCGCCCAGCGGGCAGCGATCGCTGCCCTCGTCGGCGACCTGTCGGCGGTGGCGGAGATGCGGTCGGCGTTCGAGCGTCGCGGCAAGCTGATGCACCAGATGCTCTCCGAGCTGCCGGGTGTGACGTGCCTCGAACCGCAGGGCGCGTTCTACTGCTTCCCCGACGTGACGTCGCTGCTCGGCCGGCCGCTCGGGCCGGCGGGTCTCGTGGCCGCGAACACGCTCGAACTCGCCGACCTCGCGCTCTCCGAGGCCAACGTGGCGTTCGTGCCGGGCGAAGCGTTCGGCACGCCCGGCTACATCCGGCTCTCGTTCGCGATGGGCGACGACGACATCGCCGAGGGGATCCGCCGCCTGTCGGCGTTCACGTCGACGCCGTAGCCCGCCTCAGAGCAACACCGACGGGAGCGAGTGGTGCGCGGTCAACGTCACGACGACGATCAACGTGGTCACTTCGCCGACCTGCTCGACGGCGCCGAGGACGTCGCCGTTGATGCCGCCGAACGCACGCCGGCACATCACCGTCACGAGCGCGGTCGAGCAGATCGACGCCGCGACTGCGACGGCCACCCACCATCCGGAGACGAGCGCGGCGACCGCGATCGTCACGGCGATGCCCGCCGTTCGTGCCCGCCCCGTGGTGTCGGTGTGGGCCGCCGCCGCGAGACCCGTCGCCCGTGCCGGCGCAAGCCCCATCACGGCGACGGCGCCGCCACGACCGAGGCCGTGAGCGAGCGTCGCCGCGACGGCGCCCGTCGCGTTGCCCAGCGCGCCGAGCGCCGTCACGCGCAGCACGATGCTCGCTGCGAGTGCAGCCACGCCGTACGTGCCGTGGCGCGGGTCGTCGAGGATGCGCAGGCGAGCAGCCGGTGTCGAGCCACCGGCGATCGCATCGGCGACGTCGGCGAGCCCGTCCTCGTGGAAAGCCCCCGTGATCATCATCCCCACCGCCACGGCGACCGCGGCCGACAGCAGCGGCGCTTCGGTGAGCTCACGCATCGCGGCGTACACGCCGCCGACCACCGCGCCGATCGCGAGGCCGACCAGCGGGAGCCAGCCGACGACACGCCGCCACGGCACCTCGTCGCGAGTGCGGACCGGCACCCGCGTGAGGAACTGGACGGCGCCGAGCAGGCCGATCAATGGTGGGGCTCGCTCACGGGGCTCGCTCACGGGGCTCGCTCATCGGTCGGGCTCGCTCACGGACTCAGTGGGCGCGCCACTCGGAGAACGTCGGCACGTCGAGGACACCGCGGATCGCGAGGCGCAAGAGCGGAAGGGCCGCCAGGGCTCCACTGCCCTCGCCGAGGCGAAGCCCGAGGTCGAGCAGTGGTTCGCGTCCGATGACAGTGAGCAGGCGCCGGTGCCCGAGCTCGGCCGAGCAGTGCCCGGCGACGCAGTGCTCGAGCGCCGTTGGGTCGAGCGCGTGGAGCACGAGCGCCGAGGCGCCGACCACGAAGCCGTCGAGGATCACCGGGATCGATCGGCGCCTCGCGGCCGCGACTCCGGCGGCAATCGCGACGAGCTCGGCACCGCCGACTTGACGGAGGAGCTCGACGGGATCAGAGATCGCTGCCACGCGGCGCAGCGCCACGTCGACCGCCTCGATCTTGCGGGCGAGTCCGGCGTCGTCGAGTCCCGACCCGCGACCGGTCCACCCCGACGCATCGCGGTCGGTCACCGCGGCGGCAACGGTTGCGGCGGCCGTGGTATTGCCGATGCCAACCTCACCGAAGACGAGCAGGTCGGCGTCGAGCGAGTCGACCGTGGCCGTTGCGAGCTCGACGATCTCCTCGAATCGGGCGTGGTCGAGCGCCGGTTCGTGGCGGATGTCGCCTGTCGGTCGTCCGATCCCGACGTCCACTGCGATGTCCTGGACGCCCAGTTCCTTGGCGAACACGGCGGCGGTCGACTTGCCGTGCTGGTGGGCACGGAACATCTCGGCGGTGATGTCAGCCGGGAAGGCGCTCACTTCGGTTGCCCGGATGATGCCGTGATCACCGAAGAAGAGGACGAGCGCGGGCCGGTCGACGTGAGGGGTCGTGGTGCGTTGCCAGCCGGCCAGCCACGCCGCCCACGCGTCGAGCACGCCGTGCGCCCCTCGTGGTCGCAGGTTCTCCTCCGAGCGATCGTGCACGACGCGAGCGCAGTCCACGTCGGATGTCGGAAGGTCGGCCACGAGCCGGTGCAGCGTCGTGATCACGTTGCCGCCATCGTGGGGGCCGTGGCCTGGTCACCGAGCTCGAGCACGCGCCCGGCAACGAGGAACATGGCGCGATCGGCGCGCGAGGACACCCGCTGGTTCACGAGGCCGAGGGTGTCGCGATAGTCGCGGCCGAGCTCGGTGGCGGGGTGGACGCCCATCCCGACCTCATTCGTGATGACGACGGTCGGTCCCGACCGCTCGTGGGCTGCCGTGGCGAATTGCTCGGACGCTGTCACGATCGCGTCGATGCCGTCACCGCGGGCCATCAGGTTCGACACCCACAACGTCAGGCAGTCGACGATGACCATGTCATCGGCGGCGAGTCCTGCCAGCGCTGCAGCGAGCTCGATGGGTACCTCGATCGTCGGCCAGCCGGGCCGTTCCGCGCGATGGCGGGCGACGCGCTCTTCCAGCGACGTGTCCTCGGATGGCGCCGTTGCGAGGAACTGGACGACACCGCCCGCCTCGGCGTGCGCTCGCCCCCACGTCACGGCGAGGGTGCTCTTGCCGCTGCGCGCGCCGCCGAGCACGAGCGTGAGCATCGGCTAGTAGTCGATCCCGCGCATCGCGCGGATGCCGCGGTCGTAAGCGTGTTTGATCGGGCGCATCTCGGTGACGGTGTCGGCGACATCGACGAGCGCCTGCGGCGCATCGCGACCGGTGACCACGATGTTGACGTTCGTCGGACGGTCGGCGATCGCCTTCACCACGACATCGGTGTCGAGCCACCCCCACGTGCAGAGGTAGGTCAACTCGTCGAGGACGACGAGCTGGTGCTCGCCGCCGGCGATGAGCTCGGCGGCGACATTCCATGCCGACTCCGCATGCGTGCGGTCGGTGTCGAGGTCGTCTGAGTTCCAGGTGAAGCCGTCGCCGAGTGCGTGCCAGTCGACACCGAGCTGGCGTCCGAGCGCCTCTTCGCCGACCTTCCACTCGTTGCTCTTGATGAACTGGCAGACCGCGACGTTCCAACCCCTCGCGATGGCGCGCACCATGACACCGAACGCCGCTGTGCTCTTTCCCTTGCCGTCGCCGGTGTTCAGCACGACGACGGACGGGGCCCGATGGAGGTCGGGACGGATCGGGTCGTCGGTCGGCGGCGCCTCGACGTGCTCGCTGTGCTCGCCCATCATCTCTCCGGGGTCTGCGCCCCCGGACCCCATCTCCGTCAGGCTCCCTGGCGGTCGCTCTGCCGGCATGTGCTCGCCCATGGCTGCGGAGTGTAGGCACCGGCGACGCCAGCACTAGAGTGTCGCTCGCACAGGTCCCAGCGAATCCGGTGAGATCCCGGAACTGACCCGCAACGGTGATGCCCGCAGCCAGCCCGGCAGCGTGGATGAGTCCGGTCGCCTGGCCCTGGGCGCGACATCAATCCCTCGAGGCAAGGGTGGTTCGCACGCCGTGAGGCAGGCAGACCCGACTTGTTCTCTCCCGATCAGTGGAGGAACGAACATGAAGCGAACGCTGGGGGTCGGCCTTGTGGCCGCCATCGCGTTGATCGCGTCGTCGTGCGGCGACGACGGCGAGTCGACGGACACGGACAGCGCCGGCGCAACGACCGCTGCAACGACGCCGGCAACGACGGCCGACGCACCGACGACTGCTGCAACAACGACCGGCGCGCCGACGACCGTCGCGCCAACGACCGTCGCGTTAACGACCGTCGCGCCGAGCACGGTGCCC
>JACDGA010000027.1 GCA_013815505.1 Acidimicrobiia bacterium | reverse complement strand
CAGGGCGGCACCGACGGCGTCGGCCTGCACCGCGTCTCCCTCGACGTCGACGGGTGGCGCGCCGAGGTTCGTCGTCGACGGTTCGGCGGCGAGTGGGGGTGACTCGCGCCGTGACGCTCGGGCGCGCAGCACGTCGAGGCACACGCGCGAGACCACGGTCGTCAACCAGCCGCCGAGGTTGTCGATGGTTGCGGCGTCGCTGCGATCGAGTCGCAGCCACGCCTCCTGCACGGCGTCGTCAGCCTCTGCCGTGCTGCCGAGCATCCGGCGGGCAACAGCCCGCAGGTGGTCACGGTGCTGCTCGAATCGGCCCGCCAGCGCATCAGTTCCATCCATCGGTCACATTCTCCTCGCTTCATCCGTCATCTCCTTGACGGCTCGCAACGGGCCGTTGTGACACGAAGAGAAGGAGCGTGCGATGGAAGCACGGATGAAGAACCCGGTGGCATACCTACCCGACACGATGCAGGCGCTGATGACTCTTGGTCAGGCGACCCGCCAGGCCGGTGTGCCGTCCGAGATCATCGAACTCGCCCACCTGCGAGCGAGCCAGATCAACGGGTGCAGCTGGTGCATCCACTACGGCTTCCACAACGCGAAGAAGGCCGGCGAGACCGACGACCGCCTCGCCACCGTCGCCGCCTGGCGTGAATCGCCGTACTTCACCGACGCCGAGCGCGCTGCCCTGGCGCTGACCGAGGCGATGACGCGACTCAGCGACCGCGCCGACGCCGTGCCCGACGAGGTCTGGAACGAGGCGGCTGCGCACTTCGGTGAGAAGGAGCTCGCCGCGCTCGTGATCTCGATCGCGACGACGAACCTCTACAACCGCCTGAACGTCACGACGAGGCAACCGATCGGCGCCGGCTGGAAGTGAACGGCCGAAATCGCTTGCCGCAGGGTGAATGGGGGTTGACATCAAGTCCACTTGAGGTCGTAGCGTCCCCCTCATGAGCGTGCAGTTGAACCACACGATCGTGCACTCGGCCGACCGTGAGGCCGCCGCCGAGTTCACCTCTTCGATGCTCGGCGTCCGTGCGCCGATGCAGTTCGGACCGTTCCTCGTCGTCGAGGTCGACAACGGCGTCAGCCTCGACTTCATCGACGCCGGCGGCGAGGAGATCGACCCGCAGCACTACGCCTTCCTCGTCGGCGAGACCGAGTTCGACGAGATCATGGGTCGCCTCGCCGAGCGCAACGTGACGCACTTCGCCGACCCGGGCGGGCAGCGCCGCGACGAGATCAACCACCACGACGGTGGCCGCGGTGCCTACTTCGCCGATCCGTCTGGCCACTGGCTCGAGATCATCACCCGGCCCTACGGCAGCGGCGCAACCTGAGTCGCCGGAGTCACGGGAGTTGCGCGGAGCGGCTCGGTGAGCTCCTCGACGAGGGCACGCACGGCGATCGCGAGCAGCGTCCAGTCACGCTCGACAGCCTCGGCATCCGCGCTGCCGCCATCGACGGCGCCGCCGGGAAAGCACGGGTGGTCGAGCCCGAGCGAGGCCTGCAGCGTGAACCCCTCCCCGAGGGCGCCGAACAGCAGCGCGAGGTGACGAGTGGTGAACGGTGGCCGCATCCGTCGGTCCGACAGTCGCAGCATCGCCTCGTAGAGGTCGACGTACTCGTCGAGTCCTGCAACGAGCCGTTCCTTGCTGACGTCACGCAGGTCCTCGTCGGCGTAAGTCGCCGAACGCAGTGCCAGCGTCGCGAAGTACACGGCATCGTCGGGCCAGCGGTGCAGATTGGCGGCTGCGCCGACGCGAATGATCTCGCTGAACGGCGCGCCGTCCTCCACGAGGCGACGGATCATCGCCACCGTGTCCGCAACTGCCGACCCGGCGCGCAGCCGGAACCCGGCGCCGGGCCAGACTCGACGAGGAGGTCGACTCCTGCCTCGACGAGCGCCTGGCGCGGATCCATGTCTCAGGATCCCACGCGCCACGATGCGGGCAGCAACGGGGCGGATCACACGCTGCACAAGTTGTCAAGGGAAGATGTCCGATCCCGCGATGTGGACGCAGCACTCGACCGTGACCCGGCCGAGGCGCACAGTCACTCGTGACCGTGCACTCGCACGATCGAAGGCTCACTCGGGAGGCCCGGTGCGACAGCAACTTCAAGGCCGACATGTACGACGACTGCTCCTGGCGCTCAGGATGGCGAGGCACATCCTGCCGGCGCACCGCCGACAGCGCCTACTGGACCGTTCGCGCCGCTGGCTGGTACTACTGGGACTGACCGGAGCGACCGGGGTCACCGGGGTCACCGGGGCTACCGGGCGACGAAGTACTTCGCCTGGGGGTGGTGGCAGATCAGCGCCGAGGTCGTCTGCTCGGGCTGGTACTGCCACCCGGTCTCCTCGCTGACCTCGATGCCGAGCCGGTCGGACTCGAGCAGCCTGGCCACCGTGGCGTTGTCCTCGAGATCGGGGCACGCGGGGTAGCCCCACGAGTAGCGGCCGCCGCGGTACTGCTGGCGGAACAAGCCGCCTACGGTCGGGCCGTCCTCGTCGACGAATCCCCACTCGTCGCGGATGCGCCGGTGCCAGTACTCGGCGAGCGCCTCTGCCATCTCGACGCCGAGACCGTGCAGCAGCAGGTACTGCTGGTACTCGTTCGCCGCGAACAGTCGGGCTGCCTCCTCGCTCACGACGCCACCCATGGTGACGATGTGAAACGAGGCGTAGTCGCTCTCGCCCGACTCGAGGGGCCGTAAGAAGTCGGCGATGCACAGGAACGGCGCCTGACGCTGGCGTGGGTACGTGAAGCGAGCGGCCTCGGTGGTGCGTGACTCGTCGGTCCATACGACGAGGTCGTTGCCGTCGCCGTTGGCGACGAAGTAGCCGTAGACCACCTGGGGCACGAGGACGCCCGATGCTTTCGCCGCTGCGAGCTGCTCGCGGAACGTCGCCCGGATGCGAGCCTTGAACTCGTCGTCGGACTCGTGGGTGCCGTCGTCGAACTTCTCGGGGCGGTACTGCCACTGGTTGCGGTACAGGGCGGTCTCGTTGACGTACTCGACGATGTCGTCGAGGGCGATGCCTTTCACCACCCGTGAGCCGAGGAACGGCGGCTTGAACACCTCGTTGTCCGCAGCGACGTCGGGCGAGCGGCGCGGCAGCTCGACCGGTTCGGAGCCTGCCCCCGACTTCTCGGGTAGCACCCTGCCGGTCGGGATGCGCCCGAACTCGGGATCCCACTCGCCACTGCGCTTCATCGCCATCAGGTTGTCGAGGGTCGAGAGCCCCTCGAACGCGTCGCGGCCGTAGAACAGGCGGCCCTCGAAGATCTCGCGCAGGTCGCGCTCGACGTAGCGGCGGGTGAGCGCCGCGCCGCCGAGGAGGACGGGCATCTCGGTGAGGCCGAGCGAGTTCAGCTCCTGGAGGTTGTCGCGCATGATCAGCGTCGACTTCACGAGCAGACCGCTCATGCCGAGGGCATCGGCGTCGACCTCCTTGACCTTCGCGACCATCTCGTTGATCGGCACCTTGATGCCGAGGTTGTGCACCTCGTAGCCGTTGTTGGTGCAGATGATGTCGACGAGGTTCTTTCCGATGTCGTGCACGTCGCCCTTCACGGTGGCGATGACGAGCTTGCCCTTGGCGGAGCTGGCGCCGAGCTTCTCCATGTGCGGTTCGAGGTGGGCGACGGCGGCTTTCATCGTCTCGGCCGACTGCAGCACGAACGGCAGCTGCATCTGACCGGACCCGAACAGCTCGCCGACGACCTTCATCCCGCCGAGCAGCACGTCGTTGACGATGTCGAGTGGCGCCGTGCCGCCGGACATCGCCTCGTCGAGGTCGTCGATGAGTCCGTCCCGGTCGCCGTCGATGATGCGGTGGTGCAGGCGCTCACTGACAGGCATGCCGCTGCGGTCGACCTTCTCGGTCTTCGTCGACGTGACGTCGGCGAACACGTCGAGCAGGTGCGCGAGCGGGTCGTACGCCGCGGCGCCGGTAGCGGGATCGGCGGGACGGCGACGGTCCCACACGAGGTCGAGGCAGACGTCTCGCTGCTCGTCGGGCAGGCGGTTGAGCGGGACGATCTTGCCGGCGTGCACGATCGCCGAATCGAGCCCCGCCTCGACGGCCTCGTGGAGGAACACGCTGTTGAGTGCGTGGCGAGAAGCGGGAGAGAGCCCGAAGCTGATGTTGGAGACACCGAGCGTGGTGTGCGCGCCGGGGATCTCCGCCTTGATGCGCCGGATCGCCTCGATCGTGTAGATCGCGTCCCTGCGGAGGTCATCGTCGCCGGTGGACAGCGGGAACGTCAGCGTGTCGAAGATGAGGTCGGACGCCGACAACCCGTAGCGCTCGACGGCGATCTCGTGGATGCGGTGGGCGACCTCCATCTTCCACTCGACGTCGCGTGCCTGGCCGCGCTCATCGATGAGCAGACAGATGACGGCTGCGCCGTACTCGCGTGCGAGCGACATCACGCGGTCGAACCGGGAATCGGGCAGCTCGCCGTCCTCGAGGTTGGCGGAGTTGAGGATCGGGCGACCGCCGATGTGCTGCAGACCGGCTTCCACCACGTTCGTCTCGGTGGAGTCGAGCACGAGCGGCACGCTCACCTGCGTCGCGAAGCGCTTGACGATCTCATCCATGTCGAGGGCGCCGTCGCGCCCGACGTAGTCGACGCACACGTCCAGCACGTGCGCGCCCTCGCGGACCTGCTCGTTGCCGATCTTGAGGCACATGTCCCAATCGCCGGCGAGCATCGCGTCGCGGAACGCTTTCGAGCCGTTGGCGTTGGTGCGTTCGCCGATGATCAGGAAACTGAGATCCTGGCGGATCGGCACGGGGCTGTAGATCGACGACACGCTCGCTTCGACCTCGGGCTGGCGAGACGCAGGTTCGAGGCTGCGCACGGCCTCGACGACCTGTCGCAGATGCTCGGGCGTCGTGCCGCAGCACCCGCCGACGACGCGCACACCCAGCTCGGCGACGTGGCGGCGGTGGAACTCGGCGAGTTGCTCGGGCGTGAGGTCGTAGTGCGTGCGGCCGTCGACGATGCTCGGAAGTCCGGCGTTGGGCAGCACGCTGATGGGCAGCGGCGAGTGCTGCGAGAGGTAGCGGAGGTGCTCCTGCATCTCCGCTGGACCCGTGGCGCAGTTGATGCCGAGCACGTCGGGCTTCATCGCTCCGATCGTGGCGAGCGCCGCGCCGATCTCGCTGCCGACGAGCATCCGGCCGGTCGTCTCCATCGTCACCTGCACCTGGATCGGCAGGCGCACGCCGCGCTCGCGCATCGCCGTGCGGCAGCCGATCATGGCGGCCTTCACCTGCAGCAGATCCATGCACGTCTCGACGACGAACAGGTCGATGCCCCCGGCGAGCAGTCCTCGCGCCTGGTCGGCGTAGGCGTCGCGCAGTTCGACGAAGCCGATGTGACCGAGGCTCGGCAGCTTCGTGCCGGGGCCCATCGAGCCGGCGACGTAGCGGTCCCTGCCGTCGGCGGCCGCGTAGCGCCGGGCAACCTCGGTCGCGATCCTGGCCGCCGCCTCGTTCAGCTCGAACGTGCGGTCGGCGATCTCGTACTCGGCGAGCACGGGGGCAAAGCTGCCGAAGCTGGCCGTCTCGATCGCGTCGACGCCGACGTCGAAGAACGCCTCGTGCATCGAGGTGATGACGTCGGGGCGGGTGGCGCAGAGGATCTCGTTGCAGCCCTCGAGCTCGACGCCGCCGAAGTCGTCGGCCGTCAGGTCGAGGTCCTGGATGAACGTGCCGAAGGCGCCGTCGAAGACGACGACGCCGGACTCGACGGCATCGAGATAGGAGATCCGGCTCACAGCGTCCCGAGGCTACAGACGTGGGCCCGCGGTTCGCCGGAGCCCGGCCGGGCAGACTGTGACCATGACTGCAACGGACAGCGTGAAGATCTCGGTCGCCAAGACCCTGCCCAACGACGTCGACGCCGTCGGTGTCCCCGTGGGGACGTCGGGTTCCGTGCCGCGGGTGCTCGGCGTGTCACGCCGCGTGCTCGACGCCAATGGCTTCAAGGGCAACGTCGGCGACACGATGTTGCTGCCGAAACCGTCGGGTGCTGCGGTCGTGGCCGTCGGGACGGGCGACGGGCGGCTCGACGCAGCGGGACTCCGCCGCGCCACTGCGGCGTTCGCCCGGGTGACGCGAGGACACGAACGGGTGGCGACCTCACTGACGGCGGTCGATGGCGTGAGCGCGGCGAGCTCGCTCGAGGTCGCCACGGAGGCGACGATTCTGGCGCGCTACCGCTACGCCGGCTACCACCGCGAGGAGCCGACGACGACGCCGCTGAACGAGCTCACGTTGGTGTCGACGCTCAACGGTGAGCACGCAGCCGGCGCGACGAGCCGCGGTCACGCCCGGGCGCAGGCTGCACTGCTTGCTCGCGATCTCGCCAACATGCCGCCGGTGTCGCTGACGGCGAGGCTCCTCGCCGAGCGCGCGGCGGAGATCGCCGCCGCCGATACGGCGCTCGAGATCGAGGTCTTCGAGCTCGACGACCTCGTCCGCATGGGATGCGGCGGCATCATCGGCGTCAACAAGGGCAGCGTCGAGCCGCCACGGATGGTGAAGCTGACGTACTCGCCGCGCCGTCCGAAGCGCCATGTCGCGCTCGTCGGCAAGGGCGTCACGTACGACTCCGGCGGCATCAGCCTCAAGCCGTCCGACGACTCGCACGCGATCATGAAGATGGACATGTCGGGCGCCGCCGCCGTGCTGGCGACGATGAGCGCGCTCGGGGCCATGGGCTGTCGCAACAAGGTGACGGGCTACATGATGTGCACCGACAACATGCCGTCGGGGAGCGCGCTGAAGCTCGGCGACGTGCTCACGATCCGCAACGGCAAGACGGTCGAGATCCACAACACGGACGCCGAGGGTCGACTCATCCTTGCCGACGGCCTGTCGCTCGCCACCGAGGAAAGGCCCGACGCGATCGTGGACATCGCGACGCTCACCGGTGCCTGCATGGTGGCACTCGGCACGAAGATCGCTGGCGTCTTCGGCAACGACGACGCGCTGGCGAGCGACCTCTGTGCTGCCGGTGATCGCGTCGGCGAGCCGCTGTGGCAGATGCCGCTGGCGCGAGAGCACTACCGCCCGCTGCTCGACTCCAACGTGGCTGACATGAAGAACGTCGGCATCCGCTACGGCGGGGCGATCACGGCGGCGATCTTCCTGTCGGAGTTCGTCGAGGACATCCCGTGGGCGCACCTCGACATCGCCGGACCGATGAACTCGGATCGCGACGACGGGATCTGGTCGAAGGGCGCCACGGCGTACGGGACTCGCGTCCTCATCGAATTGCTGACGAACTGACGCCCGCACTCGCGGCTGCGCTCGCACCGTCGCTGGTGACCAGTTCGCGCTGGTACCAGTCGGCGTGCATCGTCGCGATCCGCTCGGGCAGCCGGGCGATGTGCCGGGCCGCGACCGTCGGCAGCCGACGCCGGAATGCCCAGCCGACGACGCCGTGCTCGAGGGGCGCGGCGATGCCGAACATGACGCAGCGCTGGATCGCCCGGCCGAACGTGCTCGCCCAGCCCTTGCCGGCGGCGAGACCGAGCTCGGCAGCCAGCTCGGCGCAGTCCACCTCGAACCCGTTCGGTTCGTGCGCGAACCGCATGACCACGCGGCGCACGAGCCACGTCGGGCTCGGTCCGATGATGCCGAGCCAGAACAGCTCGACGTAGTCGCTGCGAGGATCGTGGCCGCGCTGGTCGATCTTGGCGTCGGCGAGCGGCACGAACCATGCCCGATCGGGAAACGGCGCGGGCGCGGCACGCGGCTCGCGACGTCTCGGGCTGGGGTGCTCGTGTTGAGGATGCATGTGGTCATGAGGGCGGCGTCGGCCGAGCAGCGGAACCGGGTGCCGTCGTTTCGGCGCTGACGGGTCGTCGGTCGGCCCACCGGGTGACACGATGTCGCGGTGACGATCGAGCGCGTGCGGGAGTGGGTGGCGGCGGCGCGCCGTGTCGTCGTGCTGACCGGTGCAGGCATCTCCACGGACTCAGGGATTCCCGACTTCCGTGGCCCCAATGGTGTCTGGACGAAGAATCCGGGCGCCGAGCGCAACGCAACGCTGTCGCACTACCTCGCCGATCGCGACGTGCGCGTCAACTCGTGGCAGGTGCGCCTGCACCACCCGATGTGGTCGGCCGAACCCAACGCCGGGCATCGCGCGATCGTTCGCCTCGAGCAACGTGATGCCCTCTGCGGCATCGTGACGCAGAACATCGACGAGCTGCACCAGCTCGCCGGCAGCGCCTCCGACCTCGTGATCGAGGTCCACGGCACGGCGCGCTGGACGCGGTGCTGGGGCTGCGGCGATCGGCGGCCGATGAGTGAGACGCTGGCGCGCGTGGAGGCGGGGGAGGAGGACCCGCCGTGCCTCCTGTGCGCAGGGATCCTGAAGAGCGACACGATCTCGTTCGGGCAGAACCTCGAACCTGACGTCATCGAGCGGGCGATGGATGTCAGCGCCGACTGCGACATGATGCTGGCCGTCGGTTCGACGCTCAGCGTCTACCCGGCGGCCAACTGTGTGCCCGTCGCCAAGTCGAAGGGTGCGACGGTGGTGATCGTCAACGGCCAGCCGACCGCGATGGACGATCTCGCCGACGAGGTGCTGCAGGGCTCGATCTCGACGGTGCTCGACGCAATCGTGTCCTGACGGACCGGCAATACTGCTCGGCGGGGATCGGCAGTCGACGACGGGGGAAGCGCGATGGCGACGAAGCAGGACGTCCTGAAGCAGGGAGTGATCGGGTTTCCGACGGCGTTGGCGACCGCCGTCGGTCTGATCATCGCCTCGTCCGTGCTGCTGACGGCGACACAGGGCTTCGGCGCGGGCGGTGGGGTGTTCGCCTGGGCGATCCTCATCGCCTTCGTGCTGATGCTGTTCCAGGTGATGGTGTTCTCCGAGGCCGGCACGACGTTGCCGCTCGCCGGCTCGGTGTACGACTACATCAACGCCGGGCTGGGGCGATGGCTCGCCGTGACCGGCACGATCATGGCCTACCTCGTCGTGCACCTCTTCGCCGGCACGGCCGAGACCGCCGCGATCGGACTGTTCGCCAACGTCAACTTCGGCTTCATGGAGGGCATGGCGGTCGAGGACACCTGGGTGGTCGGTGTCGGACTCGTCGTACTGTTCGGCGTCGTGAACGTGCTGGGCGTCGAGCTGTACGGCGCGTTCGAGGTCGTCCTCACTGCGGTGATGTGGGCGACGCTCGTGCTGTTCGGGATCATCGGATTGCTGAAGGCATCAGATGTCGAGCTGTCGGGGTGGTTCGGGCAGTCGTTCGTCGGCACCGATCTCGAGGCGGTGCTGACGCTCACCGGACTGGCGATGTTCCTCTTCGTCGGCGTCGAGTACGTCACCCCGTTGGCGACCGAGCTGCGTGATGCTTCGCGCAACATACCGAGAGCGATGTTCATCGGGCTGATCGCAGTCGCCCTCGCGATCTTCGTGTACGGAGGCGGCATCACCCGCCAGGTCAGCAACGACGTGCTCGACCCGGCGACGGGGCTGGCGAAGTTCGACACCCCGTTGCCGATCCCCGAGTTCGGCGACGCCATCATGGGCACGTTCGGGCGCTACTGGTTGGCGATCGCGGTGCTGTTTGCCGGCGCGGCGACCGTCAGCACCCTCATCGCCGGTATCCCACGCATCCTCTATGGGATGGCAAAGGACGGCGTGATCCCGAAGGCGTTCGCCTACCTCCACCCGAGGTTCAAGACGCCGGTCGTCGGCATCCTCGTCGCCGTGCTGATCCCGTCCATCTATGCCGTGATCATCAAGGGTGACATCGACTCGATCCTCGTGTTGATCCTCGCCGGTGTGTGCGCGTGGCTGTTCGGCTACATCCTGGTCAACGTGTCGATGACGATCCTGCGCCTGCGGCGCCCAGAGCTGACGCGGCCGTACCGGATGCCGCTGTTCCCGCTGCCCGCCGTCATCGCCTCGGCGGGGATGCTCGTTACGATCTGGTACATCGCTCCGCCCGGCATCACCCGCGGCGAGGTGTACGTACGCTTCTTCGTGATCCTCGCCATCGTCGCCGCGCTCGCTGCGCTGCAACTGGTGTTCGTGGCGAAGAAGCCGCTCTTCGCCCGGCCGACGCCCGAGGAGCTCGCTCGCGAGGAGTCGAGCTGAATGTGCGCCCGAGCAAGCCGGGCGACGGCGTGAGGGGCACGAGCTGAATGGTGGCGGCGCGCCTGCGGGCGCCCTCGGTGCTGGACAGGGTGCTGACCGATCTCGAACCCGATGCGGTGGAGCGTCTCGCCCCTGACCGCGCCCGATGCTCGATCGGTGGGCATCGTTGCGGTGTCGTCGCGACCGTGCGTTCGAAGATGTTGCTGACGTTGGTGACGACATCGGTCACGGTGGACGGCGCCGCCGGGATCGCCACGAGCGAGGTGCGGCTCGCACATCGGGGCCAACTGCGCCGCGGGTCGCTGACCGCGCGAGTGCGGCGTGGAGGCGACGACGCGCATGCGATGGCCGATCGAGTGGCCTCGAACGACGGCATCCAGCGTGCCTGTCAACACCTCGACTTCACCCGCTTCTGGCTCCACGTTCCGACGCCTGGAGCGCCGTGGCGGGCCACCGTCGCGCTCATGGGCGGCTCGTACGTGGCGACCCGGGTCCCGCCGAGCGGCCGCTACATCAGTCTCGACGCCGAGCAGCGCCGGGCACTCGCCGACCTCGTCGGCGCACTGCACGTTGCGCTCGCCACGCCGTAGGAGCGGTCACACTCGGTACCTCTCCGACTGCGCGGCGCGGGCGCCGGCGTCAGAAGCCGTTGGCGGCGGTGCGGGCCGGCTTGGCGGCGGTGAACAGCCAGGCGTCGAAGAAGCCGTCGAGCTGTTCGCCGCTGATCCGCTCGGCAAGCGCGATGAACTGCGCCGTGTTGACGTTGCCATCGGCGTGGTCGGCGACCCAGGTGCGCATGACCTGCATGAACGTGGTGGTGCCGAGACGGTGGCGAAGCGCCTGCGCGGTCATCGCCCCACGGTCGTAGACGGCGTTGTCGAAGATGCTCGCCGGTCCCGGGTTGCCGATCCTGACGTCCCAGAACGGGTCGTTCGCCGGGATCGCGTCGTGGAGTTGCTCGAGGCGCTCCTGGACCCTTGGTCCCTCGCCGGTCGATTCGGCCCACAACCACTCGGAGTAGGTGGCGAAGCCCTCGTTCAGCCAGATGTTCCGCCAACGCTTCACGGCGACGCTGTCGCCGAACCACTGGTGCGCCATCTCGTGGATCACGACGCTGCGGTTCGACTCGGAAAAGAAGCGCGAGTCGTACACGGGACGGGTCTGGGTCTCCAGCGCGAAGCCGATGTTGCCGCCGCTCGGCACCACGCCGCCGACACGGTTGAACGGGTACGGCCCCCACTTCGTCTCGAGGAACCGCGTCGCTGCTGCGGTGTAGCGGATCGAGTCGCGGGCGGCGGGTGTGTCGGCGAGGAGACCGAAGGCATAGAGATAGGGGAGGCCCTCCGAGGTGCCCTGCTCGATGCGGTAGTCGCCGATGGCGGCGAACACGAGGTACGTCGTGGAGAGCGACCGCAACTCCCAGCTCCACCTCGTCCATCCGTCGTTGGTCGTGCTGCCCATCAGCCGGCCGTTGCTGATGGCTTCCTTGCCGGCAGGGACGGTGATGTCGATGTCGAACGTCGCCTTGTCGATGGGGTGGTCGTTGCTCGGGAACCACCAGGCGGCGATCTCGGGCTCACCGAGGGCGACGGCACCGTCGAGCGTGGTGATCCACGGTTTGAGGCCGTCGACGGTCGTGTTGCGCGGGGTGCCGGCGTACTTGACGACGACGGTGGCGGCACGGCCGCGGCGGAGCGGGCGAGCCGGGGTGACGACAAGCTCTCTGCTCGTCTGGCGGATGTCGGCGACGACGCCGTCGACGCGCACCTCTGTGGCGCGCAGGACGAGGTCGAGGTTGAAGCGCTCGAGGTTGGAGACCGTCGGCACCATCGCGATGGTCGTGGTGCCCCTGAGGCGTTCGGTGTTGGTGTCGAAGCGCACGGCGATGTCGTAGTGGCGGACGTCGTAGCCCCCGTTGCCGTACGCCGGGAAGTAGTAGTCGCCGGCGCCGGCGCTGCCCGGGACCTGGCGTGTCGCAGCGACGCTCGGTGCGTTCGGTGCGGCGAGTCCGAGCGTGAGCGCGAGCGCACCGGTGGTGACGATCCGGCTGCGTCGTGCACGTCGGACAGATCGGGACCTGTTGCGTGAGATGACGGACCGGATGTCAGCGAGAGCAACCATCGATGATCACCGTACCCCGACGCGAAGAGCGGTGT
>JACDGA010000165.1 GCA_013815505.1 Acidimicrobiia bacterium | reverse complement strand
TGAGCCTCGACGCGTGGATCGATGTTGGAGTACGTGCCGACTGCTCCCGAGAGCTTGCACACGCCGACCGTTCGTCGCGCGGTGGCGAGCCGATCGAGGTCGCGAGCGAGCTGTAGCGCCCACAGCGCTACCTTCGCACCGAACGTGATGGGCTCGGCGTGGATGCCGTGGGTCCGGCCGACCATGACGGTGTCACGGTGACGGAGTGCGAGCTCGACCAGCGTCTCGAACAGCTCGCGGGCGGCGTCGACCACGAGGTTCACGGTGTCGCTCATCGCCCACGCCAACGCCGTGTCAACGACGTCGCTCGACGTCAGCCCGTAGTGGATCCATGAGCCGGCGGGCGCGCCGATGCGCTGTTGAACGACGTCGACGAACGCTGCGACGTCGTGGTTCGTGATCGCCTCCCGGTCGACGACGTCGACGACGAATCGTTCGTCCACACGTGGCGCCGACGCGCGGCAACGGGCGGCGTCCGCAGCCGGCACCACGCCGATGCCGGCCTGCGCCTCGGTGGCGAGCAGCTCGACCTCGAGCCAGCGTTCGAAGCGGCGCACGTCCGACCACACCTCCGACATCTCGTCGGTGGAGTAACGATCGATCACGTCGCAACGCTCATGTTGCCGCGCTCCAGTGGAAGTAGTCGTCACGGTCGGCGCCGACGCCCACGACCCCGACGTCCACGCCCACCTCGCGCTGCACGAGGTCGAGCAGGTGGCGGGCGCCATCGGGCAACGCATCGGGCGCCCGCACGTCGCCGAGCGGACCGCTCCAACCCGCCACGGTCTCGTAGACCGGCGTCACCCGGGCGAGCACGTCGACTCGGTCCGGGTACCCGCGCACGGGCACGCCCTCCAGCTCGTAGCTCGTGCACACCTCGATCTCGTCGAACCCGTCGAGCACGTCGAGCTTCGTCAGCGCCAGCTCCGACAGGCTGTTGAGACGGACGGCGTGACGCAGCATGACGCAATCGAGCCATCCGGCCCGCCGGCGCCGTCCCGTCACGGTTCCGAACTCCTTGCCGACGTCGACGAGACGGTCACCGTCGTCGTCGAGCAGTTCGGTCGGGAACGGACCCGACCCGACCCTCGTCGTGTACGCCTTCGTGATCCCGACGACGCGACCGATCTCGCGTGGTCCGATCCCTGTCCCGACCGAGGCTCCACCGGCGATCGGGTTCGACGACGTGACGTAGGGGTACGTGCCGTGATCGAGGTCGAGGAACGTGGCTTGCGCCCCTTCGAGCAGCAGGTGCTCACCCCGCTCGAGCGCTTCGTGGAGGAACGACACCGTGTCGGCGACGTACGGCGCGACGCGCCGGCCGAGCTCGACGAAGCGGTCGACGATCGCATCCACGTCGAGCCGCTCGCCGCCCTTCGCCCGCAGCTCGCCGTCCTCCGCCTCGGCCCGCGCCCGCACGTTGACCGCAAACGTCGACTCGTCGACGACGTCACCGACGCGCAACCCGACGCGGCGCGCCTTGTCGGCGTACGCGGGTCCGATGCCCTTCAGGGTCGTGCCGATCTTGTCGTCGCCGCGCATCGCCTCGGCGATCGCGTCGTGCGCCTGGTGCCAGGGGAAGATCAGGTGCGCTCGGCTCGACACGACGAGGCGCTCGCAGGAGTGGCCGCGCGTCTCGAGCGCGTCGATCTCGTCGAACAGCGTCGGCAGGTCGACCACCACGCCGTTGGCGATCACAGGCACGACGTGGTCGTAGAGGACACCGCTCGGGATCAGCTGCAGCGCGTAGCGCTCGCCGCCGACGACGACCGTGTGCCCGGCGTTGTGCCCGCCCTGGTAGCGCACGACGTGCGAGTGCTCCTTCGAGAGCAGATCGATGATCTTGGCTTTGCCCTCGTCGCCCCACTGGGCGCCGACGACGACGGTGACGGGCAACGGGCACGCTCCTCGATCGGGCTGCAGACGTGGGCGAACCTACCCCGCACGGATACGTTCGGTCGCATGTCGGTGATGCGTTCGATGGTGTGGGGCGAGCTGACCACGAGCGAACGTCAACAGCTCGTGCGAAGAGGGCTCGACGACATCTTCGACGAGACGCTGCGGGCGTCGATCAGCGAGCTGATCGAGGATGTGCGAGTGCGCGGCGACGACGCGGTGTGCGAGGCGCTGGCGCGTCACGACGGCGTCACCGTCCGGCCCGACGAGCTGCGCCTCGATCCCGACGAGATCGTTGCGGCACGCGTCGACGCCGCCGTCGACGAGGCGATCGACGATGCGATCGATCACGTGCGTCGCTTCAACGAGCGCCAGCTCCAACAGCTCGCTGCGTGGGAGTTCGAGTCGGAGCCCGGACTCGTCGTCGGCGAGAAGCTCACGCCGATCTCGTCGGTCGGTGTGTTCGTCCCGTCGGGCAAGGCGAGCTACCCGAGCGTGGCCTATCAACTCGCCGTCCCGGCCATCGTCGCAGGCGTCCCCGAGATCGTGCTCGTCGTCCCCCCGATGCCCGGTGGTGGCGGCGCTGTCGATCCTGCGGTGCTCGTCGTGTGCGCAAAGCTCGGCATCACCGACGTGTTCCGCGTCAACGGCCCCGCCGGCATCGCCGCGCTCGGCTTCGGCACCGAACACATCCCCGCCGTGCGCAAAGTCGTCGGGCCCGGCTCGCCGCCCGTCACGTTGGCGCAGGTCGAGATGCAGCGCCATGGCCTGGCAACCGTGATGTTGCTGGGACCGACCGAGAGCCTCGTCATCGCCGACGCCACGGCGGATCCGCGGCGTCTCGCTGCGGACCTGTTGATCGAGGCCGAGCACGGGACGGACTCGTCCGTGCTGCTCGTGACGCTCGACGCTGCGCTCGCCGCCGACGTCGACGGCGACCTCGCCCGCCGGCTCGCGGAGCTCCCTCCCCAGCGCGCCGAAGCGGCGACTGCTGCGCTCGGTGTCAACGGCGGGTGCGTCGTCGTGTCGAGTCTCGCGGAGGCGATCGAGGTCGCCAACGCCTACGCCCCCGAACACCTCCAGCTCGCCATCCGCGCTGACGACGTCGAGCGTGCCGTCGACGGCGTGCGCCACGCCGGAGAGATCCTCGTCGGTCAGGACACGCCGTTCAGTGCCGCCAACTTCGTCATCGGATGCCCGGCGTCGTTGCCGACGTCTGGATTCGCCCGAGTGTCGTCGGGGGTGACGGCGGCGACGTTCCTCAAGCGCACGGCCATCGCACGCGCCGACGCGCGAGCGATCGCGCGCATGGCGCCTTCGGTGATCGCGCTCGCCGACCACGAGGGCTTTCCCGCGCACGCGCAAGCCGTGCGCGAACGCACTCGCTGACGAGTCAGCGAGACCTGCCTCGCAACCAGTCGTCGCGGCTGACTAGGGTCCTGGCAGCCCGGTCCCGGAGGAGGCCCAGAGAACGGTGCAACCATTTTCATCCCGAGCACGCGCAGGTGCGCTCACACTCCTACTGCTTGCGCCGGCGGCGCTGCAGACCAGCAGTACACAAGCGCGCAGCGCCGATCGGTCGGCGGCCGCAACGGTGGCGGCGGTCGCCGAGGAGATCGAGCTCAGTCGCGCGCTGCAGGCTCCCGCCACGGCGGGGGCAGCGTTCGGTTCACGGAGTGCGACGACGTCCGTCCGGACCCGCTCGGGGATGATCCGCACGTCGGTCGGCTGCATGGAGAGCTCGAGGCCGCTCGTCATGCGTCGCGAGTTTCGGCAGCGCATCGGTCCCGTGCTGGGTTGGGACAACCCACACGTCATCTCGCTCGGCGGACGGCGTTCCCTGTGGCTCGTCCACGACTCGTACATGGACTACTCGTTCGACGCCACGACGCTGCGCGAGACCCGTCCCCAGATACAGAACCTGGCGGTGATCCAGAAGGGTTCGTGCTTCACGCTGTTCCACCGCGGCACGCTCACCAGACCGACCAACTTCGAACCGGGTGTTGGCGCCGACCCACCGCAGTTCTACTTCTGGCCGCTCGGTGGTGTGAGCGAGGGTGATGTGATCAAGGTCTTCTGGGGCAAGATGTCGCTGTCCAACGTGCCCCGCGGCAGCAAGGACGGCATCGTGCGCCACCCGATCGGCACATACGTCGCCGAGTACGACGCCTACACGTTGGAGCGTCGCCGCTTCTACGAGGCGCCGAGCTCCCGGGTCAAAGAGCCCACCGAGAGCGACTTCCTCGTGCAGTACGGCTTCGCCACCGTGTCGGCGCCGAACTACACGTACCTGTTCGGCAACCCCAACATGCTGAACCTGGCGATGAACGGCGGCTGGGCCAACGGTCCTCACCCGGCGACGCGCAACTATCTCGCCCGCGTGCCGCGCGGCGCAGTCGATCGACGACCGCAGTACCGCACGGCCACCGGTTGGTCGTCCGACCCCGCCGATGCGGTGGTCATCTCGCGGCGCTTCTACACCGAGAACACGATGCAGCCGCGACAGTTCGGCGCGAACAAGTGGGTGTCGATCACCAAGGAAGACGGATTCTTCGGCGATCAGCTCTTCCTCGATGTTGCGCCGAACCCGTGGGGTCCGTGGCGCACGGTGCGCCGGATCGATTACTCGCCGCCGTACTCGCAGTCGACGTATCAGCCGATCCTGCTACCGCGTCTGACCGGCGAAGGTGATCTCGTGGTCGTCATCGCCCTCAACTCCTGGCAGTGGGACGTGGCACTCGACAACCCGTATCTCTACCGGCCCGACGTCCTCAGGATTGACTCGCCGTTCGAGTGAACGCCCGCTGACGCGCGACGTCTTTCGTACGGTGGCGTTGTGATCACCGTCGGCATCGACGCGGCGATGCGCTGCGAATGAGTTCCTCTCGGCGATACACGTTCCCGGCGATCGCTGCGGCG
>JACDGA010000164.1 GCA_013815505.1 Acidimicrobiia bacterium | reverse complement strand
CTGTCGGGTAGCGGTGCGACGGATCTCACCGGACCGGCGGCGGGACACGTGCTCGAGATCGTCACCACCGAGCCCGTCCCGGTCCACCTCGCCCCGTCGACGTCGCGGCGCGAGTCGAAGGACCTCACCGCCGATCGCGTGCTCGTCGCGCCCTCGCGCCCCGGCCTCGCGCTCACCGAGGCCACCCGCCGCCGCTTCCCCGTCGGCTGATCGGCGTGACGTGTTGCAAGAACTCCTGCCTACGTCACCGATCTGCGCCGGCGTCGCGTGTTCTCGCTGACACGAGCGGCCGGATCACTACAGCGACGGACCAGTCGCAGCGATGCCGCCACCCAGCACGGTGGCGTCGTCGACGTCGTACAACACGACACTCTGACCCGGCGCGACCCGGCGCTGCGGTTGATCGAAGCGCACGACCACCGTCGTTGCGTCGTCGCCCACCTCCGCCGTCGCCGCGTGGGCCGCGCCGTGGGCGCTCGTCTGCACCTGCACGGCGGTGCCGGCGGGCGCCGCGAGGTCGGCCGCCCACGTCATCGACTCGACGACGATGGTGGGGCACAGCAGCTCGTCGGCACCACCGACGACGACGCGTGCCTCGCGGGGATCGATGTCGACGACGTAGCGAGCAGGTCCGCCACCGATGCCCAACCCGCGTCGCTGGCCGATCGTCACCATCTCGATCGACGCCACGGTCGCCAACTCGCGTCCACCCGTGTCCACGATGGTCGCAGGACGGGGTGTGAGGCGCTCGGCGAGAAAAAGCTGGCGTCCAGCCGTCGACGTGATGAAGCAGACGTCCTGACTCTCGTCCTTCGCCGCAGTTCGCAACCCGGCCTCGGTCGCGATCTCGCGCACGCGCGCCTTCGTGAGGTCGCCCACGGGGAGCAGCGTCCGCGCGAGCTGGCGCTGGCCGAGCATGTGCAACACGTAGCTCTGGTCCTTCGCTCGGTCGGCGCCGCGCCCGACGCGCAGGCCGCCGTGCGCAGTGCGCACGACGCGAGCGTGGTGGCCGGTGGCGATGGCGTCGAACCCGAGGTCGTCGGCGCGCTCGGCGAGGCGGGCGAACTTGATCGTGCGGTTGCACTCGATGCACGGGTTCGGTGTCGTCCCACGGACGTGGGCGTCGACGTACGGCGCGACGACGCCCGCCTCGAACTCGTCGGAGAAGTTGAAGACGTGGTGATCGATGCCGAGCTGCTGGGCCACCCGCCTCGCGTCGTCGACGTCCGAGACGGCGCAGCAGCCGCTGTCGCTCGGCCCGCCCCAGAGGCGCATCGTGACCCCGACCACGTCGTGGCCCTCGTCGCGCAGCAGGGCGGCGGCGACCGACGAGTCGACGCCGCCACTCATTGCCACCAGAACGTTCACGGCGCCGATGCTCGCTCCGCCAAGCGGGCGCCGGTTCTCGCCCGCAGCGTGGCGACGGCATCGGTCGCGACGTCGAGGGCGCGGTCGACGTCGACCGCCGTGGTCGTGCGCCCGAGTGTCATCCGCACCGCGCCCCGTGCCCACTCCGGCGCGACCCCCATGGCCGTCAGCACGTGGGAGACGCTGATCGCGCCGCTGGCACACGACGATGCTGCCGACGCGCACACACCGGCGCGATCGAGCAGGTACAGCAGCGACTCGCTCTCGACGCCGCCGAAGCAGACGTGCGCCGAACCGGCCACCTTCTGGTCGCGACCGACTGTCTCGTGGACATCATCGAGACCGGCCACGAGACCGTCGACGAGGCGGTCACGCAGCGTGGCGACGCGTGACACCGTGTCGGCCCGCTCGGCGTCGGCCTCGACGATCGCCGCCGCGAACCCGGCGATGCCGGCGACGTTGTGCGTCCCACTGCGTCGCTCGCGCTCTTGACCGCCTCCGACGAGCAGCGGGGTCAGGACGCGGCCGGTGCGGACGATCAACGCCCCGACCCCCTTCGGTCCGCCGAACTTGTGACCACTGAGTGACAGCAGATCGGTGTGGGGCCAGACGTCGTGCAGGTCGAGCCACGACGTCGCCTGGATCGCGTCGCTGTGCACGAGCGCGCTGGGCGCGTGCTCGGCGATCGCGGCGGCGACGACCGCAAGGTCGTTGATCGAACCCACCTCGTTGTTGACGGCCATCACGCTCACGGCGGCGACGTCGTCACCGAGCGCGTCAACGAGTGCGTCGACGTCGACGCGCGCCGAGCCGTCGGTTGCAATCACCGTGCCGGCGTGGCGTTCGACCGTCTGCAGCACAGCGTGGTGCTCGCTGGCGGGGCACACGAGGCGCGGACGTGTGGCGTCGACGAGCGCCGCGCCGTACAGCGCCATGTTGTCGCTCTCCGTGCCACCACCCGTGAACACCACCTCGCCGGGTTTGCATCCGACGACGGCGGCGACGGTGTCGCGGGCCTCGTCAATGGCTTCACGTGCAGCGCGAGCGAAGCGGTGCGATCCCGTCGGGTTGGCGTAGCTCTCGGTGAGGTGCGGCATCATCGCCGCCAGCGCCGACTTGCGCATCGGCGTCGACGCGGCGTGATCGAGGTAGCAGAGCCCGGCATCGTTCACGTCGTACAACGCTACCGAGGCGCGCGAACGAGACTGTCGCCGTGGAGGCGTATCGCGGTGACAGCTACGGCGAGGCGTTCGCCGACGTGTACGACGAGTGGTACCGCGACCTCGACGACCTGGGGTCAGTCGTTGCCTTCGTGACCGGCGAGCTCGCGTCGAGCAGCGAGGGCACGGGCAGGGGCAACCCGGCACTGCTCGAACTCGGCGTCGGCACGGGACGCCTGGCGCTCCCGTTCGCCACCGCGGGGTGGCGCGTCACAGGCATCGACTCCAGCAGGGCGATGCTCGATCGACTGGCGGCCAAGGATCCGTCCACCACGGTGACGGCGGTGCTCGGCGACATGGTCGACGACATGCCGAGCGGATCGTTCGATGTCGTGCTCGCCGGCTACAACACGATCTTCAACGTGCTGACGGCCGAGCGCCAGCGCGAGCTGTTCCGTCGCGTGGCCGGCGTGCTCGCCCCCGGTGGCTGCTTCGTCGTCGAGGCGTTCGTGCCGGACGATCCGCCGCGCACTGGCAGCGACCTGACCGTGAGGTCGATCGCCGCCAACGCCGTCGTACTCCACGCCTCGGTGCACGAACCCGACCACCAGCGGGCTCACGGGCAGTTCATCGAGATCACCGAAGCGGGCGGCGTTCGGCTCCGGCCGTGGAGCATCCGGTACGCCGGACCCGCCGAGCTGGACGAGATGGCGGCGGCCGCCGGCATGGCGCTGTCGACGCGGGTGGCATCGACCGACCGGGCGGCCTTCGACGACGAGTCGAGCCACCACATCGCTGTCTACCGGATGAGCGCGCAGTGACACCCTGAAGCGGTGCCGCCGCCGTAGTCTTGTCTGTAGTGAGTCAGATGCGGCTGAACCCCCTCACGGGGCGCTGGGTCACGATTGTGGCAGAGCGCGCGAAGCGACCTTCTGACTTCGCGCCCCGGCAGGCGCTCGTCGAGATCGACGACGCCCGCCCGTGCCCGTTCTGCCCCGGCAACGAGGAGTCGGCACCGCCGGCGCTCGAGACCGCCGATGAGTCGGGCACGTGGACGATGCGGGTCGTGCCGAACCTCTACCCGGCGTACGCAGGCACGAGCGGGTTCGTCGTGCACCACCTCGGTCCGGTGCACACGCTCGCAGAGGCGAGCGGCATCCACGAGGTGTTCGTGTACACGAGAGAGCACAACGCTCGGCTGCACCAGCTCGACGACGACCAGGCCGCAGCGACCATGTGGATGCTCCAGCAGCGGCTGAGCGAGCACGCCGAACTGCCCAACGTGCGCTACTCACAGGCCATCCTCAACCACGGGCGCGAGGCCGGGGCGTCGGTCGTACACCCGCACGCGCAGATCCTCGGCCTGCCGTTCGTTCCCGGCGAGATGCTCGACGAGGAGCGTGCGTTCTCTCGATTCGAGGGCGGCTGCCTCCTGTGCACCACCGTCGAGGCCGAGGCCTCGGTGGGGCACCGCGTCGTGTTCGCCGACGATGACGTCGTCTGCGTCGCCCCGTTCTGGAGCGGGACGCCGTACGAGCTGCTGCTCATCCCGCAGCAGCACGAATCGCACCTTCAGCGCGCGAGCCGCGACTCGGCGGCCGCCATGGGACGTGCCATCCGCGACGCCATCGGTCACCTCAACGCCGCGCTCGGCGATGTGGCGTTCAACCTCGGCCTGCACACCGCGCCGCACAACCACACGGGCGAGTACCACTGGCACGTCCACGTGTGGCCGAACCTCGTCACACAGGCCGGCTTCGAACGCGGCACGGGCGTGCTCATCAACGTCGTCCCACCCGAGCAGGCGGCGGCGACGTTGCGAGCGACGCGCACCCTTGCCTAGTCGCCGGTCGACGCGCATCGTCGTCGACATCGTCATCGACGCCTCCCCCGACGACATCTGGGACGAGCTGGCAGCGATCGAACGCCACGTCGAGTGGATGACCGACGCGGCGTCGATCGAGTTCCACGACGAGCAGCGACGCGGCGTCGGGACGACATTCACGTGCCTGACGAAGCTCGGACCCGTGTCGCTCGACGACGAGATGGAGGTGACGCGCTGGGACGAGCGCGAAGCGATGGGTGTACGGCACAGCGGCGTCGTCAGTGGCGAGGGCACGTTCGAGCTGCAACCCGTCAACGCTCGCTCGACACGTGTCATGTGGCGCGAGGAGCTGTCGTTCCCTTGGTGGATGGCGGGCTCGCTCGGCGGTGTGGTCGGCGGGCGAGTGCTGGCGCTCGTGTGGCGCCGCAACCTGAAGAACCTGCGCGACATCGTCGAACGCCACGGCTAAGG
>JACDGA010000026.1:10410-12380 GCA_013815505.1 Acidimicrobiia bacterium | reverse complement strand
ACCGCCACGTCGCCGAGCTTGGACGCAGCATCGGACGATGGCTCCACAGGGCGGGCGTTCGTCCCGCCGGAAGCGTGATCGAAGCTGCGCGCTCCTACGGTGCGCTCGCCGAACCTCCCATTCGTCGAACCTTCCTCCACTCGCTGCGTGCCGTGGTGGACCATCGAGGACAGCGCATCGACGCCACCAGTCGGCTCCACCTCATCTACCAGATTCCCACGATGCTGGTGTGGGGCGGTGCCGACCGGATCATCCCTGTGGAACACGCCCATCGTGCCCATCCCGAGATGCCCGGCAGCCGCCTCGAGATCTTCGAGCGCGCCGGCCATTTCCCTCACATCGACGAACCCAACCGATTCGCTGAGGTGCTGCACGCCTTCATTGCCGCCCCCATCGCGGCCGCCGCGACGTGACAAAGCGCAGCGGATCCACACCGGTTGCGATGTCCGTCCTCGAACCGCTCCGGGAGCCGATGTGACTGCCTCGGTCCGACTGGACATCGTCCTGCCGAACGAGTCGCCGGGCATGGAACCCGACACGCTCGTCGCCCTCGCGCGCGACGCCGAGCGGCTCGGCTACTCCACCGCCTGGCTACCTGATCACATCCTCCCGCCCGAACCGTACGGTGACACGTTCGGTGGGGTGTACGAGCCGTTGATCACGGTGGCGCACCTCGCGGCGAGGACGTCGCGGATCCGGTACGGGACGTCGGTCCTCGTGGTGCCACTGCGCAACCCGTTCGTGCTCGCCAAACAGGTCGGAACGCTGGCCCGGGTGACGGTCGATCGCTTCGTGCTCGGCGTCGGCGCCGGGTGGTCCCGCGCCGAGTTCGACAACGTCGGCGCCGACTTCGACGACCGTGGACGGCGGACCGACCAGGCGCTTGACCTGCTCCGCCATCTGCACGGTGCCGATGGCGAGGACCCGGCCACCGGGTTCGACGCGCGCATCGGCTACCGGACTGGTGTTTTCGCCCCTCGGCCGCAGCGGCCCGTGCCGATCATGGTCGGCGGCGTCTCCAACGCGGCGCTCGCCCGTGCGGCACGTGTCGGCGACGAATGGCAGGGCGTCGGACTCGACGAAAACGACTTCGCCGAACGGCTTGCGCATCTCCGCTCCCTCTCGGATCGGCCGATCGTCGCCGGCACACGAATCGTCGCCGCCACCGATGCCGATGTCCACGGCGCCGCTCAGATGGCCGATGCGCTGGCACACCGGGGTGCCCAGGCAGTGGCCGTCGCCTTCGGGCGGCCTCCGGGCACCGCCGATCGGATGGCGGCGTTCGCCGAGGCCGTGCGGGGCGTCGCGTAGATCCCGCGCCCGTGGCGGTGGTCAGTGGCGCTGGCCGGTTGTCGAGCGGGTCAGCCAGGCGAATGTTGCCGCGGTCGCAGTGGCGTAGACAACGTGGTGCATCACCTCGATGGCGATCGCCCTCGGGGCCCGCTCCGTGATCGGCTCGGAGTCGATCAACGCCGGCAGCATCACCTGCTCGGCCGCCCACACACCGGCGAACGTGCCGACGCCCGCGGCCGGGGTGGGCTGCGGTTGTACCTGCGCGACCCACCCGCTCCGCCTCGTCGGCGTCAGGCAATGCCGCAGATGTCGAGCGCCAACACGGCGAGCGTCCTCGCCGTCGTGGTGATGTCGTCCAACGGCACGGACTCGCGCGGGCCATGGGCGAGGCGGACGTCGCCCGGCCCGTATTGCACCGTGGGGATGCCGCCGAGGCGCGTGAGCAGCCGAAGATCGCTGCCGTACGGCGCACCGTGGACCTCCTGCTCGCGGCGGTCGCCGTTCGTGGATGTGACATGCGCGGCGTGCACCCGATCCGTCAGGTCGCTGTCCCCGTCGAGCTGGCCGGAGGCGAACTGGCCGCCCCACCACTCGATCTCGACGGGATGATCGCGCAGCCACGGATCGCGGTCGCAGGCGCCGGCGACGGCCTCCTCGAGTGACCGTTTGGCGTCGTC
>JACDGA010000026.1:0-10400 GCA_013815505.1 Acidimicrobiia bacterium | reverse complement strand
GCGCGACGCCGAGTCGTCCGTCGGCCACGAGGAGGTCGGGCACCGACGAGACCCAATCGCCGGCAGAGATCATGCCGATCGACAGCGGGTGCGCCAGCGGCCAGCGCGCCATCAGCGGGTCGACGACAGCGTGGCGCTGCCGCTCGAGCTCGCCGAGCGCCGTCCACACCGGCCAGAACTTCTCGATCACGCTGACACCCTCGGTGCGCCTCGCGGCGTGCGTCGCGAGGCCGCGGACGCGCAACCGGAACGTCAGCGAACCGGAGTTGGCCGGGATGATGTCGAGCTCGGTCGGTTCGGAGATCACGCAGGCGTCGGCGCGCCAACCCCGTTGGAGCAGACCGAACGTGCCGAGCCCGCCGTCCTCCTCGCCCTGCACCGACGCCAGCACGACGTCGCCGCGCAGGGTGACACCTGATGTGCGCAACGCCTCCATCGCCCACAGCGAGGCGACGAGACCTGCCTTCATGTCGCACGAGCCGCGCCCGAGCAGCTGACCATCGCGCACGTCGGCGGCGAACGGCGGGTCCTGCCAGGCGTCCGGATCGCCGATCGGGACGACGTCGATGTGCCCGTTGAGCATCAGCGCCGGCCCCTCGTCGCTGCCCGGCAGCCGCCCGACGAGTCCCCACGCCTCGCGCCGATCGACCTCCATGCCGGGGAAATCCGGGTGCGCACCGAGCTCGTCGAGGTCGAGCTGCCAGTGGTCGACGTCGTAACCACTCGCAACCAACCGCTGCGCGAAGGCTGCTTGCGCCTCGTTCTCGGCGTCGCTGCCGCTCACGCTCGGGATGCGGATCAGCTCGGCGGTCTCGGTGAGCATCTGCGTTGCGAGCGCGTCGACGCACTCCAAGACGTTCGCTACCGCATCGGCCACACCGCGATCCTTCCAGGCCGCAGGTGGCCAACGCTCAACCGGATGCGATTGCAAGTTCTGCGAGCAGCTCGGCCATGACCGTCGGTCGCCCGAGGAACGGCGAGTGGTCGCTGTCGACCACCACGTCGGCGTCGCAGCGGTTCGCCATCGCCTCCTGATGTGACGGGTGCACGGCGGCGTCCCTCGTGCACCGCACGTACGTCGTCGGCACGATGCCGAGCGCCGAGCCCGTGACAGGCTGGGCGAACGAGTCCATCGCCTGCGTGTCGAGCCGGTCGATCGCCGCACGCGCGACCTGCTCGTCCGTCGTGCCGTAGAGCACCTCTCGAGCGAGTGCCGGGTCGATCGCCGTGAGCGTCGTGACGGTCGACGCCATGGCGCCGCCGAGCCGCTCGTACTCGTCACGCCCGACAGCCATCTGCGCCTTGGCGAGCCCGACCTCGGCGCGAGGCATCGCTCGCAGGACCGACAGCACGCTCTCACCGACGTGCAAGGCGAAGGCTGCGACGAACACCACGTGGGAGACGTGATCGAGGCTCGCCATCGCCTCCGACACGACGGCACCGCCGTAGCTGTGGCCGACGAGCACGATGTCGCCGTGGATCGCCTCCGCCGCGGCGACGACGGTGCCGGCGTCCTCGTAGAGGTCGGCGAGCGGGTCGAGCGACATGCCGTGACCCGGCAAGTCGATGGCGTACGACGCCACGCCGTGGCGGTCGAGCTCGGCCTGGACCTGCGTCCAACACCATGCGCCGTGCCAGGCGCCGTGCACGAACAGGATGGGACGTCGTTCGGTCACGTCGCATGCTCGCACACCGGCGGCGGGGCGGGATGCGGCGCGGTCAACGGTAGTTGCGTCCCTCGTCGCGGCGGAAGCCGAGCCACGCAACGACGAAGAACCCGACGGTCCAGCCACCGAGCGCGAGCCAACTGACGAGCCTCGGGCTGCCGAAGGCGGCGTCCTGCACGGCGTCGTTCCAGCTGCGCGTCGGCACCCACGAACCCCACCGCTCGACGGCCGACGGCAGGTCGGCAGCACCCTGGAAGAGACCGCCGAGGTAGGCGAGCGGGAGGTACACGAGGTTGGTGACGGCACGCCGCCGAGCACACGCACCACACCGTCGTCGGGACGCCGCAGCCCGACAACCAGGCTCAGCGCCGTCGTCTTGCCGGCGCCGTTGGGTCCGAGCACCACCGTGATCTGGCCGCGACCGACCGTCAAGGAGAAGTCGCTGAGCGCCTGCGGTCGCCCGAGCCGCTTCGCAACGGCGTCCCACTCGACAGCCGGTGCGCCGGGATCGGGCACCCCGGCCCGTGCCGGCCGAGGATCACGGTGACCATCCGGTCCGGTTGGCGCGGCGACGGGTGACGGCGCCAGGACAGGCGCAACGAGTCGCCGACCGCCATCGTCCTGGGCGCCCGAGGAGATCTCGAACACGGCGACGTTGAACCGAACAGCAGGCTCGTCGCCGCCAACCACACGACGGGGAGGCCGTAGCGCTGGGCGAGCACGAGCAGGGTGCCGCGCCAGACGACCTCCTCCGCAGTCGCTCGCAAGGCGATCACCACGGTGGTGAGTCCGAGGTCGCGGACCGCGGCGTCGCAGTCGAGCTGCGTCACCGAGGTCGATGCCGTCATCAGCACGTCCCGTTGCCATCGCCCGAGCCGATGGCGACACTGGCGAGCAGCGCGTTCTGTGCGGCATGGCCCGTCTCGATGAGCGTGTAGTGAAGGGCTCGCTGACCGTACTCCGAGCGGTTGCGAGCGAACACACCGACGAACACCATGATGACCGCGGCGCCGACCGTGACATCACCGTGGACGAAAGTGTCGGCGATGTCCACGCCGCGCTCGCGTCGCGGTGTCACCCGCTCGCAGCCGATGAGCGAGTTGGCGAACGGGTCGAACTGGTACAGCCCGGCGGTGATGCCGGCGACGTCACGGCACGACACTGCGGGAGTCGACCGCATGTCGCCCAGAGGATGGTGGCGAGCTCGATTCGCGACGAAGTCTCACCGTCCAAGTCGGTGTTGGCGAGGTTGTGGAGGTGGTCGGCGGCAGGGTCGTCCGGCGCGTGCCGTGCCCCTGCCGTCGACTCCTCCAGCGGGTCGAGCGCCGCCTGCTCGCCCGGGATCACTCCGCCGTGAGCCCCATTAATATGCGATCCACCAGCCCGCAGGCGGTCAGGTGCTAAGCAGGGCACGTCGCTCTCGGATAGTCGACGGCTGTGAAGGTGTCTTGGTCTGTCGCCCGGTACCGGACCCCACCAGCTTCATAGTCGATGGAGAGGGCGCTGACGGTTCCCTCGGGTATGCCTGGTTCCAATTGGATACCGAAGGCCATCCATGTGGCTTCGCCTGGTCGAAGAGATGAACCGACCAACTCTTCGACCTGAGGCCACACCTTCCGGAGGGCCTTGGGCTTCTTGGGTGGGAAGCCAGGTGGGTTTCCCACACCCAAACTGCCCTCCGGCAGTTTGACAATACCGACGACCTCGACCCCCTTGACGTTGCCGAACTGAGCACCCGTGATGGTGACCGATTGGTCGGAAGGGTTGCTGATCGAATCACCGAAGGTGACTCGGCACTCCTTGTCCACGGCACCCCGCACCTGGTAGATCGCCTCATCCTCAATGTCCGCGTGGAGTGGCCCGACCGCCGATGTGGCGTTCGGTGACTTCTCCTGCGTCACGGAAGCGCCGATCTCACCGGTGCAGGCTGCCCCGATGGTGAGCAGGAGCGCCACTGCTCCTGGTCCCCACTGTGATCTAGCAGTCGTCACGACCGGTAACCGACCGTGACGAGCCCCGGACTCGTGGGTGGTCCTGTCCACCCACAGATGAGCCGAGCCATCTGGACATCGCCGTACACGCCGTTCGCCCGGGAGTACCCCGACTGCGTGGACAGGTTGATCGGGCCCAGGACGATTCCCGCTCTGAAGCGGGTGGCTGTGGATCTCGTGGCCTTGTATTCGGGTCCGGAACCTGCCGGGTAGAAGGGTGTGCAGTTCCGCCGGAGCAGGTGCAGCCCAAAGCGGACTTGCCCGCTCGGATTGCCTCCGAGATGGGTGACTGGGGTATACCCCCGGTGCTTCCAATAGCAGTTGTTCGGGCCCGGCGCGACGCACGTGTAGCCGCAGATGCGATACCGTACACGGTAGACCGTGTAGTGGAATCTGTCGGCGGTCCCAACGGACCGCCACTGCGTGCCGTAGCCCGTAGTGACCCTCTTGGTGACTGTCGCCCCGATCTGCCACCTACCGCCGTTCACTGAAAAGCCTGTGTCCATTTCCGTTTCGCTGCCCTGATCGTACGTCAGGGTCAGCGGGATCCCATTCCTGCGGTGATAGGTGGCCCCAATCAGGGCGCGCCTGTTGAAATAGCTGTACTGACAGTCGTCTCCGCTGGTGATGCCAGCGATCTCGGTCGTCACCGAGGATCCTTTCCTTGCCGGCACGCTGACGTCGAGCGTCAGCGTGCCGGAGTCGTTCACCGTCGAGAGCTTGCCGCTCTCGGAGGCCACGAACTCGGACGCGGAGACCTCGGGCTCAACGATCTGTCCCTGCGTGTCCAGCTTCCGGTCGAAGACCATCATTCCGAAATGGTGGGAGCTCGACGCCACTGCCTCGAATTCCACGCGGCCAGATTCGTTGATGAACTTGGTGAGGTCGACCGACGGATCAGCAATGACCCGGAAGCTCGTTCCGGTCACCTCTCCGACGCCCACCGGTACCTGGGCCGGAGGCCGGTAGTTGGCAGGAATGTCCCTCGGCGTCGGCGGTGTGGCGTAGACGTAGACCCGCAGGTCGTTACCCGCCACGTCACCCTTGAGCGCCCCGGTGGCCAGTTCGGGCCCCTGAAGGTCAGACGTGGGCCTGATGTGGCCGAAGCCCGCCAGCGTGGCGGGCTGGGCCTGGGCAGGGGTACCGTTGCCAACGCCCATCGGACTGACAAGTGTCGCCAGCATCATGAGTGCGGAAGCCAACCGAACCCAGCGCCGCTGGAACTTGTGGTTCATTCTCATCTCTCCTCCTTGCGGTGGTGGTTGGGATCGGCGAGATCCTGCTCGTCATCACTGGTCGTTTCCTTGTCGTCCGCTTGTCGAGGCGGAATGGTCAAGCGCTCGTCGTGGCGGAGGATCCGCAGTTGCAGGTCGCGCAGCGCGGGAGTCGGAGCAAGACCCGACGACTCGACGAGATGATCGGCGTGTGCTCGATACTGCGCCAGCGCATCCGCCTGGCGTCCGGCGCGATAGAGAGCGACCATCAGTCGGGCGCAGAAGCTCTCGTGCAACGGATGCTCGACCACGAGCGACTCGAGCTCGCCGACGACGTCTCGCTCGCCGATCGCGAGGTCGGCATCGATTCGCGAGACGAGGGCACCGAGCCGCTCGGCGTCGAGGCGGACGATCTCGCCACGGGCCCACGGTGCCCCGTCGAACTCCTCGTACGCATGTCCCCTCCACAGCGCGAGTGCGGCGGCGAGGTGCTGTCGCCCGCGGCGGAACTGGTTGCGTCGGAGCGCAGCGTGGCCGAGCGCGGCGAGGTGGTCGAACTCGTCGGCGTCGAGCTGATCCTGACGGATCGCCAGCGCGTAGCCGTGGACGTGGCGGACGATCGAGTCGCTACCGAGCGTGCGCCGCAGGTGTGACAGGTGCACGTGCAGCGATCCGACCGATGCGGATCCGGCGTGCTCGCCCCATACGCAGTCGACGAGGCGGTCGGTGGCGATGACCTGGCGGACGCCGCAGAGCAGGACCGCGAGCACCGTTCGTCGCTGAGGGGGACCAAGCCTGACGTCGGCACCGTGCCGGGCGGCCCGCAGCGAACCGAGGACGTCGATGCGCAGGTCGTGGTCACGGTGCAACGTGGCCGCTTCCGGGGTGCCTTCGGGTTTGCTGGCTGTCGGGAGTCGGGTCGCTCACAGCTGTTCCTCTCGCGTGTGATCGCGGTGAGCCTGCGCCCCGGGGCTTGTCGGTTTCTTGTCATGTTCTTGCCGTTCGCTTGTCGTCGGCTTGTCGCCCGTGCCATCGAGCAGAGCGGGTGTGGGACAGGTGTCGAGGCTGGCGGAGCCGGCGATCGTGGTGGAGGATCCGGTATTCGAGTCCCGTGAGCCACGGCGACGGCACGAGGCCGGCCTGCTCGACCAGCGCCGCCCTGTGCCAGCGGGCGACGAGCAGCGCCTCGCTCTGGCGACCCGACCGGTAGAGCGCCAGCATCAACCGCCCGCAGAAGCCTTCGTGCAGCGGGTGTTCGACGACGAGCGCCTGGAGGTCGCCGAGCACGCCGACCTCGCCGATGGCGACATCGGCGTCGATCCGCGCCTCGATCGCGTCGAGACGCTCGGCTTCGAGACGGACAGCGTGCGCCTGTGCCCACCACGCACCCTCGAACTCTGCGAACGGCGGACCACGCCAGAGCGACAGTGCCCTGCGCAGCGCGTCACGTCCGGCGTGGTGCTGGCCGCGGTCGACCAGTGCCCGGCCGTCGTGGACGAGCCGACCGAACTCGTCGGCGTCGAGCTGCTGGGGTGTGATGCGGAGCTCGTACCCGTGCGCGAAGCGGACGATGGCGGGTCGCCCGAGCTCGCGGCGCAGCCGCGAGACGTGGGCGTGGAGCGATGCGAGCACTGCGTCGCCCACCTCGTCGCCCCAGACGCACTCGACGAGGCGGGTCGTCGTGACGACGGACCGGGCGCCGCACAGCAGCACGGCCAGCACGGCGCGCCGCTGAGGTGGGCCGAGGTCGAGCTGACGCCCGCCGAGGCTGACCCGCAGCGCGCCGAGTACTGCGTACTCGGGCAGCGATCCTGTGTCCACAGTGGCTCGTCTCCTCGTGCCCTGGGTGTCGGAGCGGCGATCGCTCGAGCCACCGATGCGGCGCGGCGACGGCGTGTCGTCATCGCGATCGGCAAGGGTGAACGTACGCCGGGGGTGTGACGCGGCGTCGTGGTCGTGGGCGACCACGGCAGTCGGTGGTCGATCAACAGTGGTCGGTACGGTGCGTCGGGCATGGACGGGGTCGAGGAGCGATTGACGGCGCAAGCGGCGGCGCCGGCGCTCGCAGACCACGACGCCGCACCCGGCGGCATCCGCAGCCTGCTGGCGATGCGCAGCGTGCGGCCATTCCTCACGGCGTCACTGGCGTTCTCGACGGGCACGATGCTGCAGGCCGCGGCGCTCGGCAAGCACGTGTACGACATCACCGACTCGAAACTTGCGCTCGGTCTCGTCGGGCTCGCCGAGTTCCTGCCGGCACTGTTGCTGTTGCCGATCACGGGACCGACCGCCGACCGGTTCGACCGCCGGCGTGTCGGAGCGATCGCAGCGTGGTCGGAGGGTTTCATCGCTGTCGCCATGGCGCTCTACGCCTTCAGCGACCCGACCTCGCCGATCCCGCTGTTCGGTCTCGCCGTGCTCTACGGCACGGCACGGGCGTTCGGCTCGCCGGCGATCCGCTCGCTGCCCCCGCTCATCGTCGGCCGGCGTGTGCTGCCGCGCCTCGTCCCGCTGACGTCGGGCACGATGATGGCTGGCTTCATCACCGGTCCGGCGCTGTCGGGATTCCTGTACGACGTCGATCCCGCCGTGCCGTACCTTGTCGCCGCCGCCTTCTTCGCCACCGGTGGAACGTGCCTGCTGGCACTTCGGACCGTGCGTGCCCAGGCACGCGCCGCGACCGGGACCCGGGCCTGGCGCATGGCGGTCGAAGGACTGCGGTTCGTGCGGCGCGATCCGATCCTGCTCGGCGCCGTGTCACTCGACATGTTCGCCGTCCTGTTCGGCGGTGCCGTCGCCCTGCTGCCCGCCATCGCCGATGAGCAGCTCGGCGTCGGCAACGTCGCCTATGGCTGGCTGCGAGCGGCGCCGGGGATCGGCGCGACGTTGGTGACGATCGTGCTCGCCCTCCGTCCCGCGCGCCGGCGGGTCGGCGTGCTGATGTTCGTCACCGTGAGCGTCTTCGGGCTCGGCACGATCGCACTCGGGCTGACGAACAACTTCGCCGTTGCGTTCGTCGCGCTCGCCGTGCTCTCCGGCGCCGATGCCATCAGCGTCTTCATCCGCGGCGTGATGATCCCCCTCGCCACGCCCGACGCGATGCGCGGTCGGGTGATGGCCGTCGACTCCGTGTTCATCGGCGCCTCGAACGAGCTCGGCGCGTTCGAGTCGGGCATCGCCGGTCAGTTTCTCGGCGTCGGCCCCGCCGTCGTGCTCGGCGGCGCCTTGACGCTCATGGTCGTGGCGGCGTGGGCCGTGCTGTTCCCCGAGCTGCGCACGGTCGACCGTTTCGAGGAGGTCGACGTCGAGCGCGACGACACGTGGACAGCTGACTCCGGAGTGCGACAGGGCGCGACGACCGATGGCTAGTCTTCGCCGCGACCCGAGCAACACGGCCGCGACCCGAGCAACACGAGAGAGAGCACTCGGCGATGAGAAAGATCTGGTCGGAGTACAAGGACTTCATCAACCAAGGCGACGTCGTCACCATCGCCGTCGGTTTGGTGATGGCGCTGTTCTTCAAGGACATCATCGACGCCGTCGTCGATGGCGTCCTCATGCCGATCGTCTCGCTGATCACGGGGCAGGCCACGTTCGGCGACATCGACTTCACGCTCGGCGACGCGGAGTTCGAGGTGGGCCTCGTGATCAGAGCAGCGATCATCTTCGTCGCCGTCGCCTTCGTCGTGTACCTGATCGTGAAGGTGTACAACTCGTACATCGCCAAGCCGCACCAGGAGATCGAGGCCTCCGACACCGAGCTGTCGCTGCTCAAGGAGATCCGCGACGAGCTGCGCTCCGGCAGCGGAACCGGCAGTGTCGGTGGGGCGGGCTCGACGGGACTCGGCGACGCGCCGCCGCCTCCGCCCACCGTCTGAACCACTGAGTGCGATACGCCCGCCTGCTCCTCGTCTCGATCGGACTGCTCGTCGCGTCGGGCGCCGGCTGTGGGAATGGCGACGACGGTTCGGCGGGGTCGATCCCGGCCGACCTTTTCGACGACGTCGGGCGCGTGCCCGAGATGGTGCCATCACCCACCGGCGTGAGCACCACCGCGGTCACGTCGTCACCCACCACGACGTCGCCGGCCACGACGTCGCCGGTCACCACGGACGTGGTCGACGGCACCGACGTCACCGACCCGACGGCCAGCGAGACGACCACGACGATCCCCGAGCGGGTCGAGGCAGGCGCCGTCGCCGACTCCGTCGACGGCAACCGCGTGCTCGTCATCGGTGACTCGTTGATGGCCTCGACGGCACCGCGCAACGAGGGCGCGATGTGTGCCGTGCTGGGTGGGCGCGGCTGGTCCGTCGAGCTCGCCGCCGAGACCGGTCAACACGTCGAGTTCGGCGTAGAAGTGCTTGACGAGCGACTCGAGGCCGACGAGTGGGACGCGGTCGTGGTGATGCTCGGCAACAACTACCGCAACGATCCCGGGCAGTTCGCCGAGCAGATGGCGACGATCATCGATCTCATCGCCCCGCGTCCGACGATCCTGTTCACCGTGACGGAGTTCGAGCCGTCCCGCGCCGAGGTGAACGACATCATCAAGCTCATCGCTGGCGACCGCTCGAACGTCGTCGTCGCCGACTGGGCTGCAGAGACGGCATCGCCCGACTCGCCACTGCTGACCGACGACGGGCTGCACCTCAGCGACGCCGGCCGGCTGCGACTCGCTGCCGTGGTGGGTGACACCCTGGGCGACGCGCCGTCGCCGTCGACGCAGGGGATCTGCCTCGACTCTCCGTTCGAGGACGACTCCGGCGCGACCATCCCGCCGAGCGACTGAGCCGCCGACCCGCCGGGGCGTCGCTGCTCGTGGCGCGCGCAGTCGACGAACCTGGTTGTCGCCGCAGTGTGCCGCTGCGAGCCTGGTGCGATGCTGCGCGTCCGGGATCTCGGTGTCGAGGTCGGCGGCCGACTCGTCGTCGAGTCGGCCACGTTCACCGTGATGCCGCGCGACAAGGTCGGTCTCGTGGGGCGCAACGGCGCCGGCAAGACGAGCCTGCTGCGCACGCTCGGCGGCGAGCTGGAACCGGCCGGCGGACGAGTCGAGCGACCGGCCGACTTCGGGTACCTCCCACAGGATCCGCGCATCGGCAAGGACCTGGAGGGGCGCACGCCCGTGACCCACGTGTTGTCGGGGCGAGGCATCGACGTCGAGCTCGAGCGCATCGAGAAGTTGCGCATCGCGATGGAGGAGCGGCCCGACGAGCGCAACGTGGAGCGCTACACGAGGGCAGAGGAGCATTTCCGGACGATCGGTGGCTACGCCGCCGAGAGCGAGGCGAGGCGGCTCATGGCCGGGCTCGGTCTGAGCGACAACCGAACCGAGCTGCCGATCGGTGTGCTGTCTGGTGGCGAGCGGCGCCGCGTCGAGCTGGCCCGCATCCTCTACGGCGGCAGCGAGGTGCTCTGCCTCGACGAGCCGACCAACCATCTCGACGTCGAGGCGCGTGACTGGTTGCTCGACTTCCTGCGGGGCTACCGCGGCGCCCTCGTCGTGGTCAGCCACGACCTCGAAC
>JACDGA010000163.1 GCA_013815505.1 Acidimicrobiia bacterium | reverse complement strand
GCATCGACGCGACGAGGGAAGCGCCAGCGACGAGTCGCACGAGGCGCGAGGAGAAAGCGAAGCGGACGACGAGCCCGTAGAATTACGTTCGCATGAAGACTGACATCCATCCCAACTACGCGGTGACTACCGTCAAGTGCTCGTGCGGCAACACCTTCACCACCAAGTCCACAAAGGGTGGTGAGCTGACCGTCGAGCTCTGCAACGAGTGCCATCCGTTCTTCACCGGCAAGCAGAAGCTCGTCGACTCCGGTGGTCGCGTCGAGCGGTTCAACCGCCGCTACGGCTCGCGCTCGAAGAAGAGCTGAACACGACACCGAGCGCCCAGCGCGAAGCGCTGCTGCGCGCCAAGCTCGACGCGCTCGTCGCCGATCAGCTCGGTGCAGCCGCGCCCGCCACGCAGATCCCGGGCGGCGCCGCGCTCCTCGCACCTAACCAGGTCACGGGCGATATGGTCTCCGGCGACGCCTGGGTGCTTCTCGACGCCGATCCCGAGCACGGGCTCGGACCCGCGCTGGCGTGGGCGCTGCGCCGGGGCGCCGGTCGGGTCAACGTGCTCGCCGAACGGGCGACGTCGCAGCTCGCCCGGCGTGCGCTGCGGTTCTCGATGCCGATCGACGTGTGGCACGTCGACGGACGAGCGCTGATCCCCGCCGTGGCGTTCGCCCCCGATGCGCCGCCGCCGGCGCGACCCGAGCATCTCGCGCTCGGCGGGCTCATTACCGAGGCCGGCGCCGACGTGGCGGTCGAGCACGGCATCGTCACGGGCGAGGTCCGTGGACTCGAGGTCTGCCGCGTCGTCGACCGACCCGACGATGGCGACGTCGTGGTGGAGGTCGGCATCGGCCGCCACGACCGCGAGGCGTTCGCGATGCTCCACGGCCATGTGCCGACGGTGGACGCGCTCGCCGACGTCGTCCGTCAGGTCGGTGCGCACCGGGTGGTCGGGGCACCACCGCATCCGCTCAACCTCCTCGCGAGAGAACGCTTCCTGCGCTGGCGGCTCGTCGCCGAACCGTCGCTCGCCGGCGTGGACCGCGTCACGCCCGTCGAGCCGATCACCCCGCGTCGGACCGTCGCCGAGTCCGTGCCGTGTGCCGCGATCGCCGACGAGGGATCGCAGACACCGTTCGATCTCGTCGTCACGGCCGGAGTCGATCTCGACGCCGTCGCCTATGCCGCCGACGTGCAACGTGACGATCGCCCGACACGCCTCGTGCTGCCGGCCAACGATCTGCTGGCCATCACCCGCGACCTCGCCGGGTTGCTCACGGTGCCGATCGAGCTGTTGACTGTCGACTGAGCGCAGCGAACGTGGAGGGTCGACTGACCGCCGACCCGACGGCATACGCTCGACGGCGACATGGCTCCCCATCCCGGCTTGCCTGCAGTGATGACCGAGCGGTTGGCAGCTCTCGAAGCGGAGTTCGCCGAGCACGAGCGCATGCTCGCCGACCCGGAGGTGCTCGCCGATCCCGATCGACTTCGCGTCGTCTCGAAGCGGTACTCCCAGCTCGAGCAGATCGTCACAGTGGCGCGCCGCCACGCCGTGCGATCCGGTGATGCCGCTGCGGCGAAGGAGCTGCTGGAGGGCGCCGACGGCGACGACCGCCAGATGGCCGAGGACGAGCTGCACGGCGCCGAGCACGACCTCGCCGCGCTCGAGGACGACCTGCGCGACCTCCTCCTGCCGCCCGATCCCTACGACGGCAAGGGCGTCATCGTCGAGATCCGCGGCGCCGAAGGGGGTGAGGAAGCCAACCTGTTCGCCCGTGACCTGTACGAGATGTACCTCGCCTACGCCGAACGGCACGGCTGGAGGGTCGACACACTGGCGCGCGACGAGAGCGACCTCGGCGGCTTCAACGAAGTGACGTTCGATGTCCACGGCGCCGAGGCGTGGAGCCATCTGAAGTTCGAGGGCGGCCCGCACCGCGTGCAGCGCGTGCCGGCGACCGAGAGCCAGGGCCGCATCCACACGTCGTCGGCGACGGTGCTCGTGCTGCCCGAGGCCGACGAGATCGACGTCGGGATCAACGAGCGTGACCTCGACATCGACGTCTACCGATCGAGCGGGCCCGGTGGGCAGAGCGTCAACACCACCGACTCCGCGGTGCGGATCACGCATCGTCCGACCGGGCTCGTCGTGGCGATGCAGGACGAGCGCAGCCAGCTCCAGAACCGCCAGCGCGCGATGCAGGTGCTGCGGGCGCGGCTGTTCGAACTCGCCGAGCGCGAGCGGAACGAGGAGATGTCGCTCGAGCGGCGCTCGCAGATCGGCGGCGGCGGGCGCAGCGAGAAGATCCGCACCTACAACTACAAGGACAACCGCGTCACCGACCATCGCATCGGCCTCACGCTGTACCGGCTCACCGACGTGCTCGCCGGTGACCTCGACCAGGTCGTCGAGCCGCTTCGACTGGACGAGCGCACCCGCCTGCTCGCCGACGGGGCGAGCACCTGAACCGTGCCGGTGGCGTGACGCCGTGCTGAGACCGGCGCCGACGTGGCGGGCGTTGCTCGCATGGACGACCCAGCGGGTCGAGGACCGCCAGGTGGCGCACTGGATGTGTGAGCACGCGAGCGGTCGCACGTCGAGCGAGCTCGACGCGTCGCTCGACGAGCCCTCACACGGCCACGCCGCAGGACAACTGGCGTCGATGGTCGATCGCTACGCCGACGGCGAACCGTTGCAGTACGTGCTGGGGGCGTGGGGGTTTCGTTCACTCGACCTGGCCGTCGACGGGCGAGCCCTCATCCCGCGACCCGAGACCGAGCTGCTCGTCGACGTCTGCCTCGAGCTGCTCTCGGATCGACTGCCGACACGAGACGTCGATCCGCTGACGATCGTCGACCTCGGCACGGGCACCGGCGCGATCGGCCTTGCGCTGGCGAGCGAGCTGCCGATCGACGGGGTGACGGTGTGGCTGAGCGATGTCAGTGCCGAAGCGCTGGCGCTGGCCACGGCGAACCTGTCGGGGATCGGCCGGCACGCCCGCAACGTGCGCGTCGCGCCTGCGGGTTCGTGGTTCGAGCCGTTCGACGCAGCCGCGCAGTTCGATCTGGTCGTGGCGAACCCGCCCTACGTCCCTCGCCGCGATCCTGCTCTCGAACCGATCGTGCGCAAGTGGGAGCCGCACGTCGCGCTGTACGGCGGCGCCGACGGGCTCGACCACTTCCGTTCGATCGTCGCTGCGGCGCCGGCTCGGCTGCGGCCGGGCGGGCGGCTCGTGATGGAGATCGGCTCCGGTCAGGGCGAGCGGGTAAGGGCGCTGATGCTCGATGCCGGGCTCGCGTCGCCGGAGGTTCGCCTCGACCTCGGTGGTCACGAGCGGATCGCACTGGCCGAGCTCACCTAGCGTGACGTCGTGACGCTCCAGACCGAACCGAACGACATCGCGCCGTCGTTGATGTCGCCGCTCGACCCGCACGTCATCGTGCTGTTCGGCGCGACGGGCGATCTCGCTCGCCGCAAGCTGCTGCCGGGTCTGCTGCACCTCGCCCGTGCCGGGCTGCTGCCGGAGTGCCGGATCATCGGCACGTCGCTCGACGACCTCGACACCGACGCCTTTCAGAAGGTGGCGCGGGGGGCGTGCGAGGAGTTCGCGGTCGGCGAGGTCACGACCACCGAGTGGGCCGAATTCGAGACACGTCTCGTGTTCGTGCGGCAGTCCGACGGCGCCGACGCCCTGCGCGCGGTCGTCGCCGACGCCGAACGCTCGCTGCCGGGCGAGCCGCGGCGGCTGCACTACCTCAGCGTCCCCCCGAACGCGGCGCTCGCCGTCGTGCGCACGCTCGGCGAGGCCGGTCTCGTCGAGCGCGCCAGGATCATCATGGAGAAGCCGTTCGGCACCGATCTCGCCAGCGCCCGCAAACTCAACGCTGCGCTCCACGAGACGTTCGCCGAGGAGCAGATCTTCCGCATCGACCACTTCCTCGGCAAGGAGGCGGCGCAGAACATCCTCGCCTTCCGGTTCGCGAACGGGCTCTTCGAGCCGATCTGGAACCGTGATCACATCGACCACGTGCAGATCGACGTGCCGGAGACACTGTCGATCGACACGCGGCTCGAGTTCTACGAGCAGACCGGCGCGTTCAAGGACATGGTCGTCACCCACCTGTTCCAGGTGCTGGCGTTCATGGCGATGGAACCGCCGACCGCGCTCGAACCGCTCGCCATCAGCGAGGAGAAGAACAAGGTCTTCCGGTCGATGATGGCGCTCGATCCGGCCAAGGTGGTGCGTGGCCAGTACACCGGCTACCGCGATGAGCCGGCGATCTCGGACGACTCCGAGACCGAGACGTTCATCGCCCTGAAGTGTGCGATCGACAATTGGCGCTGGGCCGGCGTGCCGTTCTTCCTGCGCACCGGCAAGCGCATGGCCGAGGGGGCGCGGATCATCTCGATCGCGTTCCGCGAGCCGCCGAAGAGCATGTTCCCGATCGGCTCGGGTGTCGGCGCGCAGGGTCCGGACCACCTCACGTTCGATCTCGCCGACGCCTCGAAGCTGTCGCTGTCGTTCTACGGCAAGCGCCCCGGTCCCGGCATGAAGCTGGACAAGCTCAGCCTGCAGTTCGCGCTGCACGAGACGGGCCGCCAGAGCGATGTGCTGGAGGCGTACGAGCGCCTGATCCACGACGCGATGAGCGGCGACCACACGTTGTTCACGACGGCGGAGGGCATCGAGCGACTTTGGGAGATCTCGACGCCGCTGCTCACGAACCCGCCACCGGTACGCGCCTACCAGTCGGGCTCATGGGGCCCGAACGCCATCCACCAGCTCGTCGCCCCCCACGCCTGGCGCCTCCCCTTCGAACGCGCCTGGCGCGAGTGACGCCGAATCCTTC
>JACDGA010000162.1 GCA_013815505.1 Acidimicrobiia bacterium | reverse complement strand
AGGTGCTGCAGCTGGCCGTGCTCGAGCCCGACCTTGCGATCCTCGACGAGACCGACTCCGGCCTCGACATCGACGCCCTGCGCGTCGTGGCGAAGGGCATCCGGGAGGTCCGAGATGACCGACCCGGACTCGGCGTCGTGCTCATCACGCACTATCAGCGGCTGCTCGACGAGCTCGCCCCCGACCACGTGCACATCCTGATGAACGGCACCATCGTCGCCAGCGGCGGCATGGAACTGGCCGAGCGACTCGAGCGCGACGGGTACGAGTCGTTCCGCGACCTCTCCCCCGTCGCAGCCGGGGAACCCGTCCAGTGACGGCGGCGGCGACGACCAGCCACCTCATCGACGTTCGCGCCGAGTTCCCGCTGCTCGCGCGTCGGTTCGACGACAAGCCGCTCGTCTACCTCGACTCGGCCAACACGTCCCAGAAACCGGAGTCCGTGCTCGTCGCAATGGACGAGTTCGCCCGCACCACCTACGCGCCCATCAACCGCAGCGCGTACCGCCTCGCCGCCGAGGCCACCGACGTCTACGAGGGGGCCCGCGCCTCGGTCGCCCGCTTCGTCAACGCACGCGACGCGAACGAGATCGTGTTCACGAAGAACGCCACGGAGTCGCTCAACCTGGTCGCTCGGGCGTGGGGTGAGGACAACCTCCACGAGGGCGACGTCGTCGTGCTCACCCACATGGAGCACCACGCCAACATCGTCCCATGGCATCAGCTCGCCGCAGCTCGTGGCATCGAGCTGCGATGGGTGCCGCTCACCGACGACGGCGAGCTCGACCTCAGCGGCCTCGACGCGCTGCTCGACGGGGCCAAGGTGTTTTCCTTCACCGCGCTCAGCAACGTGCTCGGCACGATCACGCCGGTTCGCCACCTGGTCGATGCCGCACATACGGCCGGCGCGCTCGCCGTGGTCGATGCGTGCCAGCACGTCCCGCACGGGCCCACCGACGTGCAGGGGTGGGACGCCGATTTCGTCGCCTTCTCCAGCCACAAGATGTGCGGACCGTCAGGCATCGGCGCCCTGTGGGGACGTGCCGAGCTGCTCGACGCCACGCCGCCCTTTCTCGGCGGCGGCAACATGATCTCCGACGTCCGCCTCGACGGGTTCACGCCGGCGCCCGTCCCCGCCAAGTTCGAGGCGGGCACGCCGCCCATCATCGAGGCAGCAGGTTTCGCTGCGGCCGTCGACTTCCTCGAGGGCATCGGCATGGACAACGTGCGCCGTCACGAGATGACGCTGACGGACTACGCGCTGACGACGCTCGACGAGCGTTTCGGCGACCGGATCCGCATCCACGGTCCCCGCAACATCGAGCACCGCGCCGGTGTGCTGAGCTTCGAGTTCGACGACCTCCACCCCCACGACGTCTCCCAGATCCTCGACGCCGACAACGTCTGCGTGCGCGCCGGGCACCACTGCGCGAAGCCATTGATGCGTCTGCTCGGTGTCACCGCCACGGCCCGTGCCAGCCTGTACCTCTACAACGACATAGCGGACGTCGATGCCCTCGGCGACGCCCTCGAACGTGCCGGCGACTACTTCGCCCTCTAGGAGCCCCGATGCCTGGCCTCGACGACCTCTACCGCGAGATCATCCTCGACCACTATCGCTCGCCCCGCAATCGCGGCGAGCTGCCCACACCACCGGCGCGTCTCGCCGTCGGGCACAACCCGCTGTGCGGTGACGAGGTCACCGTGTACGTCGACGTGGAAAACGGCACCGTCGCCGACGTGAAGGTGAGCGGGCAGGGCTGCTCGATCTCGCAGAGCTCGGCGTCGATGATGACCCAGGCCGTGAAGGGACGTTCGATCGACGAGGTGCAGTCGATGGTCGCTCGCTTCAAGTCGATGCTGTCGATCGGCGAGCCGCCGCCACCGCGGTCGACGTCGTCGAACGGTGACCGTGACGGCGGCGCGGCCACCACCTCCGCGTCCTCACCCGGAGGCGAGGCAGGCGATGTCAGTGGCGACGGCAGCGAGCTCGGTGACCTCGAGGCGCTCCGCGGCGTCGTGAAGTTCCCCGTGCGCATCAAGTGCGCGACGTTGGCGTGGAACACGCTGGTCGAGGCAATCGACGCCCCGATCCCGACGTGACTGCGTTGACTCCTGCGCAGCCCTCGCACAACGAGCTGAGGGCTCGCACCGGCCTCGCGCTCCGCGAGCTCGGCCATGCTCTTGTCGGTCACGACGCCGACGATGAGCGGCTGACACGCATCGCATCGCAGCTCGAAGAGCTCACCGACGAGCTCGAGACCGGCGACAGCCGCGAGCGCGACCCGAACTCGTTCGACACGTGGGGCGAGTCCGTCGTCGACGGTGCCCCGATGAAGAGCTACGACGACCGGCCGTTCTCGGGCCGTTCGAGCCCGTGGGGTCTCGACATCGAGGTGCACCGCCACGGCGACGAGGCCCGCGCCCGCGTCACGCTGCAGGAGGCCCACGAGGGCGCTCCGGGCCGCAGCCACGGCGGCATCGTGGCCGGCCTGTTCGACGACATGTTCGGCTTCGTGCTCGGCATCACGCACCAACCGGCCTTCACCGGCGAGCTGTGGTTGCGCTACGAGGCGCCGACACCGCTGCATCGACCGCTGTCGTGCCGTGCCCGCCGCGTCGAGCGCGTCGGCCGCAAGCTGATGATGACGGGCGAGCTCATCGACGTGGCCGTCGACGGCCAGCCCGTGCTCGTTCGTGCGACGGCGACGATGATCGCCATCGACATGGCCGACCTCGGTGGCCTGTCGGCCGAGCTACCACCGCCAGAGGAGGCGGACGGCCTGCTCGACGACGGGTGAGGGGGGCCTCCGTCAGTCGCGGCGCAGGTCGGTGACCACGCCGCCGCTCGCCCTGACGAGCTCGTCGGGAGCGAGTCCGAACACGTCGTTCCACGTGCCGGCGGCTGCCCAGACCTCGTCGTACTGCATCAGATCGGGGTCGACGAACACCGGCAGCTGCTGGGCATGGCCGAACGGGGGCACGCCGCCGATCGGGAAGCCGGTGACTTCGCGCACCGTGCCGGCGTCGACACGGCCGCACTGTTCACCGCCTGCCGCGACGGCGAGCTTCGACTCGTCGAGCTGGTTGCTGCCGCTCACGTAGGCGACGACGACGTTGCCGTCGACGGAGAAGATCAGGCTCTTCACGATCTGCCCGACGTCGACGCCGATCGCCGCAGCGGCCTCGGCCGCCGTCTTCGTGCCGTCGGGGAATCGGCGCGGCTGGATGTCGACACCGAGTACGGCGCCGGCCTCCACGACGCGTCGTACGTTGCGGTGCAGCTCGTCGTCGGTCATGTCCGACGAACGTACCGTGGCAGCGGCTGCTGGCAACGCCTCGCTCGCTAACGTGCGCCGGGTGCGAGCCGAGGCGTCGTTGCTGATCTCACTCGCCGCCATCGGCGCATGCACGTCCGACGACGAGCCAGACACCACGTCGGCATCGACGGCGTCAGTCGGCTCGACCGTCGCCTCGTCGACGACGATCTTCGCCCCGTCGGTGACGACGTCGGCACAACGTGACGCGACGACGTTCGACAACGCCGTCATCGGCACCGCCCGAGATGCCAGCGGCATCGGCGACCTCTGCGACCTCGTCGCGTCCGACGGCGTCGCCGGCTTCGTCGCCCTCAACGAGGACACGATGCTGTCGGTGTTCGTGTTCCTGCCGTCCAACAGCGTCGATCAGCTCGGTGCGGCGGCGCGCACGATCACCGCCTCGGTGGTGGAGGCCCTCCCGACGGCGTGAGCACGCTGCGACCGTGGCTCGTCAGCTGGGCGGCGCGAAGAGGTCGTCGAGCGTGCCGAGGTCGCGAGGCGCCCGAGTCGGCGCAGCGTCCGCTTCGTCGCCGTCGGCAGCGAACGCGGCGTAGCCGTCGGCTTCGAGCTGATCGGCCAGCTCGGGTCCACCTTGGGCGACCATTCGGCCCTTGACGAGGATGTGCACCGCGTCGGGTCGCAGCTCGGTGAGCAGGCGTGCGTAGTGGGTGATCGCCAGCACGCCGACGCCGTCGACGGTGTCGCCGAGCCCGTCGGGATGTGGCTCCGTGAGCGCCTCGATGCGGCGTGCGCAGGCACGTAACGCATCGATGTCGAGGCCGGAGTCGAGCTCGTCGAGGATCGCGACCTTCGGCACGAGCGCGGCGAGCTGCAGCGTCTCGTTGCGCTTCTTCTCGCCGCCCGAGAAGTCGACGTTGAGCGAGCGGACGAGGAGCTTCTCGTCGAACCCGATCGTGGCCGCCTCGTCACCGAGCAGGCGGGCGACATCGGATGCGTCGCGCCCGCGGGCGACGAACGCCTCGACCATCGCGTCGACGAGTCGCACCCCTGGCACCTCCGTCGGGTACTGCATCACGAGGTGGAGCCCGGCGAGTGCCCGCTCGGGCGTGGTCATCGCCAGCACGTCTTCGCCGTCGAGCGTGACGCTGCCGCCGAGGACCTCGTAGCCCGGTCGCCCGAGGATCACACCTGACAACGTGCTCTTGCCGGCGCCGTTGGGGCCCATGACGGCGTGCACCTCGCCCGATCGCACGACGAGGTCGATCCCATTGAGGATCTCCCGTCCTTCGACACCGGCGCGCAGGCCCTTGATCTCGAGCACGGTCACGACGTCACCGTGCCGCTGGGAGCCGTGTTGCCCGTCGCAGCATCGTCGGCGACGGTGACGACGATCTGGCCGTCGACGACCTTTGCCGGGTACACCGCGACGGGCTGTGTCGCCGGCAGGGTCAGGGCCTCGCCGGTCGTCAGGTCGAACGTGCTGCCGTGCTGCGGGCACTCGATCTCCCGCTCGTCACACCACACCTCACCGCCGGACAACGACACGTGGGCGTGCGAGCAGATGTCGGCGACGGCGTACAC
>JACDGA010000161.1 GCA_013815505.1 Acidimicrobiia bacterium | reverse complement strand
GACATCGTCATCGGCCGGGTCCTGTGGCAGGAGTGGTCGGAGTATTGGCCGGCTGCGGAGTCCGACTTCTTCGCCGACTTCATCAACCCGGCCGCAAAGCACGTCATCGCGAGCACGCTGGACGGCGTCCTCGGGTGGAACAGCACGCTGATCGATGGCGATCCGGTCGGGTACGTGAGGACCTTGCGCGCAGGGGACGGCGGCGGCATCACCGTCGCCGGCGGGATCGAGACCATCCGCAGCCTCTTCCTCGCCGGCGTCGTCGACGCACTGACGTTGACCGTCCATCCCGCCGTGACCGGCGAGGGTCGGCGACTCTTCGACGAGACCGTGCCGGTGACCCGGCTCCGCCTCGTCGACCACGCGATCACGCCTGCCGGCAACGCCATGCTCACGTACGCCCTGCGCGACTGACGAGCGCCCTGCAGGGGCTCAGGTGACCGTCGTCGTCACCGCCCGGCCGAGTGGTGTGGCGACGGTGAGCGGAGCGCGGAACTGCGCCTCGTTGACGAGCACCGTGCCGGGCGCTGTCCCGCGGGCGACCCGCACCTTGAGCACCAGCTCGTCGGAGGCACCGACTGCGACGTCGCCCAGGGCCCATCTGACCTCACGCCTCGTCGCATTGAAGACACCGCCGTCGCTCGCCGACACAAAATGCACACCGGCTGGCAGCGCATCGATCACCGTCGCGCTCGATGCGGGTGCTGGGCCGAGGTTCTCGTACGGCAGGCGGTACGTGATCTCGGCGCCCGCTGCCGTCGTCAGCGGCGCCTGCTTCTCGAACAGCACGACGGGGTCGAACGGCGTGGGTGGCGCCGGACCTACCGTGTTGACGTTGTGGACGGCCGTGGCGGAGCCGATGCCCTGGGTGAACGAGCGGACGAGGAGGCGCAGCACGTACGGGTCGGCCGGCGTCCCCACCGGTCGCTCGAGCGTGTCGAGCGCGTACCGCCATCTCGTGCCGTCTGCCGACAGCAGCCTGGCGAAGCCGAAGTACCCGGGCCCGTAGAGCCGGTCGGCGCGGACCCGCACCTGGCGATCGAACGTGGTCGCCGTCCCGTAGGCGAGCAGGGAAGGATCGGCCTTCACCGAGCCCGCCGTGGCGACGACACGGTAGTAGTAGGTCGTGCCTGGCGCTGCTGACGCGTCGGCGTAGCATCGGCCCGCGTCGCTCGCACTCGGCCAGCTGGGCACCGTCGGCGAGTTGCACGAACTGCCGGTCGTGGTGGCGATCAGGGTCGTCGCGCTCGGCGTGAACGCTGGTTTCACACTGCGATGGACCTCGTAGGACGTCGCTCGCGGCGACTGATCCCAGGCGATGCGCAACCCGCTGTCGGCGGCCACGTCGGTGACGCGCACGTTCTGGGCCTGCGCCGGTGACGGGTCGTCGGGGTCGACGAGCGGCATCAGCACCATCGAGTCGCACGGATCGCCGGCGCCGCCGGCGCAGGACCGCTGCGAGTCGTAGGAGATCGCCGCCCCGTTCTGGCTGTCGACGTACACAGGCTCGATGTGGAGCACGAAGCGGTCGCGCGCCGTGATCGTCGGCAGCGACACGGTGGCGGTGAGCAGCGTCGGTTCGTTCGGGCCTGTCGGTGTCGCGGTCACGCGCTGCTCGAACGCCTTCTCGCCGTCGGCATAGAGCCGCAGGATCCAGTCGGCGGAGCCGAGGGTCGGGCCGCACGACACGCACGAACCCCACCAGCGGACGGTCATGTCCCCACGCAGGGTCGCCGCCCGGCTGATGTCCCAGATCCAGTTCGGGGTGAACTCGTTGCGCTCGGTGTCGAGGGTCAGGATCGGATTGGGAACGGTCCACGCCGCGGCGTCGCTGCCCGAGAGCGTCGCCTTGTTCTGCAGCGACGGGCCCCTGCCGTTGTTGCACGAGGCGGTGCTCAGGTCGGTCGAGCCGTCGCCGGTGCAGCCCTCCTCGGTGTTGCCCTGGAAGTGGAGCTCGCGGCGTGGGTCGCCGCCGGAGCCGCCCGTCGCGAGGCCCGTGCCGGGCACCTCATAGTTGGTGACACCGTCCCAACGCCGGGGGTACGCGGCCGTGCCACGGACCGTGACGAGCCGATCGGTGTGCACGCTGTTGGCAGCGGGACTCGTGACGGCCACGCTCGGCACCCGCGCCGAAATCGGGATCTCGGTGGTGACGTCGTAGTTGTAGCCGGCCGGCTCGGGAGAGTTGGCCGGGTCCTCACACGGCAGCGGGGTGCCGCCGGCGCGGTGGTAGACGCGCAGGCGCCATGTGCCTTCCTGCGGGGCGCGCACGTCGAGGAAGCGGCGGCCGTCGAGGATCGCGTTCGTGTCGGTCAAGCCAATCGCCTCCTGGTCGGGGAACGCCCGCTTGGAGAAGTCGGTGGAGAACTCGTCGTTCGGGTTGACGCCCGGGCGCCATAGCCGCACGTAGAGGTTGGCGGCCGGGTGATCAGGCCAGCTGATCAAGACGCGGAGGCGCTCGGCGCGCTTGGGCACCTGGATCAGGTGCTGCTTGAAGCGTCCGGTGTTGGCGTCTGGCGGCGTGTCGGCGCCCTCGTCGAGCGGGTTCGAGTTGGCGACGGTGAAGCTCAGCGCACCGGTGCAGCCGCTGAAGTCAACCTTCGTGCCAGGCGCGCCCGGGTGCTTGCCGGGGACGTACACCGGCGACGGTGTGCCGAAGTTGGGCCTGGCGAGGTCGGTCTCGCCCCGGATGTAGCGCACGGCGTCGAACACGTTGAGCCGGCCGGCACCCTGCTCTTCCGCCTCGTAGCCGGGCAGCTTGTGCGCCCCGGCGGAACGCTCGAGGATGTCGATGATCGTCCGCGGGCCGGGCGTCCGGCCACCGTTCTTGGCGCGCCAGGCGTCGACGATGACGGCGATTGCGCCCGAGACGTGCGGCGTCGCCATCGAGGTTCCGTTCAACGGCTCGTAGCAGCCGGTGTCCGGATCGGCGGCCTCCTTGCAGGCCGGTGCGTTGGCGCTGATCGAGTTGATGTTCACGCCGGGGGCGACGATCGTCGGTCGGTACAGGCCGATGCCGAGCTTCTGACCGAGTGTGCGGTCGTGGTTGTCGGGGGCCACGTCGGGGGCGATGTCGTCGTCGGGGTTGTCCGGCGTTCCGTTGTTGCCGTTGTCACCGACGACGCCATTGCGGTTCGTGTCGGCGGGCTCGCTCGGCCGTCCCCGCGACGAGAACTGCACGACCGAGTCGGGCTTCGTCGTGGCTCCGACGCAGACGGCGTACGGGTTGATGCAGGAGTCCGACAGCGTGTTGTGCTCGGGGCCGGAGTTGCCGGCGGCGTACACGCTGATGATGCCGACGTCGTACGCCGCCTTGATGGCGACGTTCTGCGGATCGTCGGGCGAGTAGTTGGCGCCGTCACCGCCACCGAAGCTGTTGCTCGTGGCGACCACGCCACTGCCCTGCTGCTTCTTGAAGATCATGTCGTCGTACGCAGCAAGGATCTGGAAGTTGGCAAGCACCGGGCCGACGTTCGCCGAGTACACGTGGAGCTGGGCGGCCGGAGCGACGCCGATCGTGCTGTGGTTCGCGCCGACGCCGCCGCTGGCGTCGCCGCTACCGGCGACCGTGCCCGACACGTGGCTGCCGTGGCCCTCGTCGTCGAAGGCGGCGAGGCGAGCGGCGTCGGAGTCGTCGCGGTCGTTGCCGCCGGCGCAGACGACCTCGCCGCGGACGCCGTTGACCGCCGCCGTCGTGTCACAGAACTCGACGAGGTTGTCGGTGTCCTCGTGCTTGCCGTCGATGCCCGTGTCGATCACGGCGATGTCGACGCCCTCACCGTCGTAGCCGTTCGCGCCGAAGCGCGGCGGAGCGCTCGGGCCCCAGGCGTAGCGGGCACCGATGATCCAGTTCGAGTCCTCCATCGTCACCGGGAAGCGGCGGTTGGCGTACACGCTCCGCACCAGCCCTGACCGCTCGAGGGCGCGCAGCTGTGTCGCCGACAGGGTGTCGGTGAGGATCATCGGCAGCGTCGTCAGGCGGGTGCCGTGCACGCCGAGCCGCTCGATCGCGTCCAGATCGCTGCGGCGGTGGGCGGTGATGACCGCCGGCACGCTGCGTCGGCGGTCGAGCGTGGCCCGAATCTCGGCATCGACGACCGGCTTGCCCCGGGCGACCGACTGCGCACCAGACTGCGCCGGCAGAGCGGCCGGGGATGCGGCTGCTTCGGCGCCATCGCCGGCCGCTGCCGCCCCTTGCGGTGGGGTCGACGGGGCGAGCGTGAAGGTGAGTGCCAACACCGGCACGAGCGCGGCCCGCCGGATCCCTGAACGGGTCGAGATCGCCATGTGTCCCTCCTCGACGTCGTGCGGTAGTCGCACGACGGAGTGAATATATTGACCCAGCATTCACTTCTGGTCAAATAAACATGACACGGATCAGGGTGCTCAGGCGAGGGTGTGGGAGCGGCCGCGGAAGCGGGCGACGGTGTCGACGGAAACCCCGTCGGCTTCGTGCCGGGTCACGGCGACGTCGTAGAGACCGGTGCGATCGCGCCGGGACTGCTCGACGGCCTTGGCGATGAGCACATCGCCCTCGTGCGCCGGGGCGAGGAAGTCGATCGACGCCGCAGCGGCGACGGTGGGCGGGCCGTGCGAGTTGCAGGCGAGGGAGAAGGCACTGTCGGCGAGCAGGAACAGCACACCACCGTGGGTCGTGCCGAAGCCGTTGAGCATGTCGTCGCGCACAGTCATCCGCACCGTTGCGCAACCGGGTGTGACATCCACGAGCTCGATGCCGAGCATCGCCGCCGCGGCGTCCGCAGCGAACATCGCCCGCGCCGGAGAGGGTCCGTCGCGATCCGTTGCGCCGTCCTCGTGACCAGAGTCCGTCACCGCTACTCCTCGACACCGTGGGGGCTGCGCCCCCACAC
>JACDGA010000025.1 GCA_013815505.1 Acidimicrobiia bacterium | reverse complement strand
CGGTTGGTTCGATCGCTCCGGGTCGAGGTCGTAAGCCTGAGATCCCGCAAGACACGATCGACGCGATCGTCGATGACACGTTGCACTCGATCCCCGATGACGAGTCGACGTCGTGGTCGACGCGCACGATGGGTGAACGCCATGGCGTCGGGAAGGACACTGTGGCTCGGATCTGGCGGGCGCGGAGGTTGCGGCCGTGGCGCGTCGACACCTTCAAGCTGTCGAATGACCCTCGTTTCGAGGCCAAGCTGGTCGATGTTGTCGGTCTGTACCTCAACCCGCCGGAACGGGCGGTGGTGTTCAGCTTCGACGAAAAGACCCAGTGCCAAGCGCTCGACCGGACCCAGCCGTCGTTGCCGCTCAAGCCGGGCCGAGGCCGCACGATGACCCATGACTACAAGCGCAACGGCACCGTCGACTTGTTCGCCGCGCTCAACGTCGGCACCGGCGAGGTCTTGCATCAGACCCGTAAGCGCCACACCGCGAACGACGTGCTGGCGTTCTTCCGCTGGATCGACCTGCACGTGCCTCGCGACCTCGAGATCCACGTCGTGTTGGACAACCTGTCCGCGCACAGCGCCCCACCGGTGGCCGAGTGGCTCGCCCACCCAAAGCGCCGCCGCTGGCATCTGCACTTCACGCCGACCAGCGCGTCGTGGCTGAACCTCGTCGAGGGATGGTTCGCGCAGCTGACCAACAAGCGGCTCAAGCGAGGAAGCTTCGACTCCGCCGCCGCCCTCGCCGAGGCCATCGACGTGTGGGCATCGACCTGGAACGACGATCCCAAACCGTTCGTGTGGCACGTGCCGGCCAACAAGATCATCGCCAAAGTGCGCCGAGGACGCGCCGCCCTGACCCACCAGATCAAATCCGCGACGCACCACTAGGAAGGTCGGCTACGCCTTCACTCAGATCGAACGGACAACCGAACTCATTCGAGATGGGCACCCTGCCCTCAGCGGCGTCCCCAAGGATCGACCGCTGCGCGGTCTCGTGGTCACGCTCGAACCCTTCCACCTCGTCAACACCGACTTCTACAACGCCGTCTTTGAACGTCCCTCGATACCGACGACCGTCGTCTCCTCTCACGAACTCGAAGGCGCGGTCGCACAGCTCGGTGGAGCGTCAGACACAGCACGGCGCTCGTGGTCCGCCGCGGCCAGGCCGCTGTCGTCGAGCGCGAGGCATACGCGTCGCAGGCGTCACGCCATGCCCGCTCGGCAGACGCTTCTCTCGCCCGGTCGAGTGACGACTCCATGTCGCGGACAAGTCTGTCCCGAAGAAGAGACGACCCCGTCGTTGGAGCTGCCCGGATCCTCGACGCTGAACGCGACGATGTCGGACCTCCCACCTGATCGGGATCATGACAACCGAACCACTGTCCAGTTCCCCGCAGGTGAGTGTGCAAGGAGGCGATCACCGCTCTGGCGACGGCGTCATCGATCGGCGTTCTGGCCGGCGCCGGCGCGGTGACATCGTGGTGGAAGGCGATCGCGACCTTGCCCGTCGCCGTCGTTCTCGGTCACGTTAACGCCCACCATCCGCCCTGGAGCGGCGCCGACGCGACGTGCTTGCCGCCCGCCATCAACTTGAACCACTCGGCGCAGCCCGGCCGAATGTCTTGGACAGCGTCACATCATATGTTACGTTCCTGCGTCGTTTGCGAGACGATCTCGTGTCATCGGCGAAAGAGCCCACAGCTCCAGCAAGTCAGGCGGACCCATGCGTGCCATCCATCTACGTCGCCCAGCGACCAGTGGCGTCAGTCGCTGGCTCGTCATCGCCCTCACCGCGAGCCTCGTCTGCGGCGCACTCACCGCCGGTTCGGCCGCGTCGAGCAGTGCTCGAGCTGCCTCGCCGTGCTCGAACGTCCCGCTTGCCATCTTGCACGTCGTGCGACCCGCCGACGGGGTCAGCCTGTACACGGCAAGCCAAGAGGAGATCAGTGCCGCCTCCCGCTACGGCTTCACCGACCTCAGAGGTGTCGCGTTCTACGCGGCGCCGGCGGATGCCGCGGCGATGACGGCCGTGCACCGGCTGCACAAGCCCGCGAACGGAGACTTCGTGTGGATCCCGAGCGGCGCCGAACTGGATGCCGCGGTCGCTCAGCACGGCTACATCGACCAAGGTCGTAACTTCGCCGCGGCCACGGTTGAGGACAGCTGCCTCGCCCCGGTACGGCGCTACGCGAAGGACGGGGTGCACCGCTTCGCGGTCACGTCGAACGATCAGCAAGCCTTGACCACTGCAGGGTGGATCGACGAGGGCGTTCGGTTCTACGCCGGACCACCACCGTCGACAACGCCGCCAGCCACGCCGACAGCTTTGGCGTCGAGCGCGATCGGTTCGCTGCCGGTCGGCCAGGCCAGCTATCCGGTGCCCGCCGGCGCAGTGCACGTCGCTCCGGGCGGCAACGACGCCAGTGCCGGGACGTCAGCCGCGCCTGTTCGCACACTGGCGCGAGGGGTCGCATTGGCGCCCAGTGGCGGCACGGTCGTGCTGCACGCCGGTCGCTACCGCGAGACGGTGACGATCGGAAAGACGGTCACCATCCAGAACGCTCCAGGAGAGGCGGCGTGGCTCGATGGCAGCGCGCCTGTCACCGGCTGGGTTCGCACCGCGACGGGATGGCGCAAGGACGGCTGGACGACTCGCTTCGACCATAGTCCGACCTACACGAAAGGCGCCCCAGACGGCCCGGCACCGTACTGGCAGTTCGTCAGTCCCTCGTACCCGATGGCTGCCCACCCCGATCAGGTGTGGATCGATGGCGTCGCCCTCAAACAAGTCGGTTCGTTGAGCCAACTGGGCGCCGGCAAGTTCTTCCTCGACGAGTCGATGTCCCGGCTGCACATCGGCAGCGACCCCACCGGACGAACGGTAGAGGCGAGCACGTTGAGCAAGGCGCTGTCGGTGAGAGCCGGTGGCACCGTGATCCGGGGGATCGGGATCCGCCGCTATGCACCATCGGTGTGGATGATGGCAGCTGTGACGCTGGAAGCGCCGTCGGCGCAAGTCGAGAACGTGGTTGTGGAAGCGATGGCGACGACTGGCATCAGCGTCCTGAGCTCAGACGTCACCATGCGCCGGCTCACCGTCCGACAGAGCGGCATGCTCGGCATCCACGGAAGGTACGCCGACCGTCTGCGGCTCACGGCGGCCGACATCCGTGGCAACAACGTCGAGCGGTTCAACCACGCCCCGGTCGCAGGTGGGATCAAGATCGGCCGTACCCGCGGGGTCACCGTGCGTGACAGCAGCTTCTCGGGCAACCTCGGTCACGGCTTCTGGATCGACATGTCCGTCTACAACACGACGTTCGCCAACACGACCTTCCGCGACAACGACGGAAACGGACTCTTCCTCGAGATCTCGGCGAAGGCGACCGTCGTCGACAACCTGTTCTCCGGCAACGGGGAGTTCGGCATCAAGGTCAACAACACGAGCGACGTGAAGGTGTGGAACAACACGTTCGTCGGCAACAGCAATCGACCACTCAACATCGTCCAGGACTTGCGCCGCAACACCGATCCGAACAACCCGGCGGTCGACCCGCGGTTGCCATGGCCGGACCCGGCGATGCTGTGGACACTCGGCCCCGTGACCATCGCCAACAACGTCGTGGGGAGCACTGGCACGAAGGCCAACTGCGTGTTGTGCGTGGAGGACTACAGCCACGAGAAGACAGCCGAGCAGATGCGCATCACTGCCAACAGCAACGTCTACCACCGTTCGACCACTGCTCAGCCGACCTGGCTCGCCGTGTGGTCGCGGGGAGCGGGCAACCCCTCCGTTTACACGACGCTGGCGGCCTTCCGCTCGGCAACCGGTCAAGAGCGCCTCGGGCGCGAGTTCATCGGCGCTGCGATCGTCGACGCAAACGGAGTGGTCACCTCGACCGTGGCATCGCTGGAACCGACTGTGGCGTCACCGCTGCCCACCGATGTCGCCGCCGTTGCCGGCCGCATTGGTGGTGAAAGGCATCTCGGCCTCTGGCGCTGATCCTCGGAACCTCGAGCTGCGCGCATCATCGAGTATCGTCGATGATCGATGAATGTGACCAGGCAGCAAGCGGGTCAGTCGGCGTCGTGGTTCCGGGCGCTGGGCGATCCGTCGACGATCGTGATCCTGAACCTGCACCTGCTGGCGGCCGCTGGGGTGTAGGGTAGGCGGGGAAACCCGGTCGCCGTTGCGTCCTCACCGTTGGCGGGATCGTCGGCGAATCGGGATCAGGCGGGTTCGGCGCGGAGGAACTCGGCAAGGACTCGACCGTCCGCGGTCGAGGTGGATCATCTGCGTCGGAGGGATGTCTTGTCGAAGGGAAAGGTTCGCTTCCTGGCCGGCTCGCTCGCGGCGTCGATGATCATCAGCGCGGCGTCGATGACCGTGTCGTCGCCGGCATCGGCGGCGCCCGCGCCACTGTTACCACCGGGACCCGACATGGTGAGCGCAGATGCCTTGCCGACCGTGCAGATCGACGGTGTCGTGTGGTCGCAGGTCGTGGTCGGCAACACCGTGTACGCCGGTGGCCGGTTCGACAACGTCCGGCCGGCGGGTGCGGCTCCGGGCACCAACCTCACGCCTCGTGCGAACTTGCTCGCATACGACATCACGACCGGCAAGCTGATCACCTCGTTCGCTCCGTCGTTGAACGGCCAGGTGCTCTCGGTCACCGCCTCACCCGATGGCTCACGAATCTACGTCGCAGGTGACTTCACGACGGCGAACGGCCAGCCGCGCAATCGGGTCGCCGCCTACAGCACTGCGACCGGTGCCTTGATCACCTCGTTCAAGCCGATCGGCGTCAACTCGAGGGCACGGGCCGTGATCGCCACCAACGACGCGGTGTACGTCGGAGGCGGGTTCCAGGGTGCCGGTGCGACGGCTCGCCGCAACCTGGCCGCCTTCCGCGCCAGCGACGGCGCCCTGCTCGGCTGGAACCCGAACGCCGATTACACCGTATGGGCGCTCGCCGTCTCCAACGACGGCACCGCCGTCTTCGCCGGCGGCTCGTTCACCTACGTCGGCGGGCAGGCCGCCTACGGGCTGGTCAAGATCAACGCTGCGACGGGCGTGGTGATGCCGTGGAACGCTCAGAACACGGTGCGCAACGCAGGGCCCGACGCCGGGGTCACGAGCCTACGCGTCCACGGCGACAACGTGTACGGCACCACCTTCCACTTCGGGCCTGGCGGCAATCTGGAAGGGACGTTCAAGGCCGCCGTCGGCACCGGTGATGTCGAGTGGGTCACGAACTGCCACGGCGACAACTACTCGACCTTCATGCAGCGCGGCGTCGTGTACTCCGTCGGCCACGCCCACTACTGCGGCAACATGGGCGGCGGGTTCCCCCAGTACTCGACGTGGAAGTTCCAGCACACCCAGGCGTGGACCGACGCCGTCGGCGGCGAGATCCTCAACGAGGCCTTCGGCCGGTTCAACTGGCACGGCGTGAAGCCGGGGCCGTCGATGATCAGCTGGCTGCCGGCGATGTCCATTGGGTCGTTCACCGGTCAGAACCAGGCCGGCTGGCATGTCACGGGAAACGACGATTACGTCGTGGTCGGCGGCGAGTTCCCCCGCGTCAACGGCGCGGGGCAACAGGGCCTGGTGCGCTTCGCTCGGCGCCCGATCTCGCCTCGCCGAGAGGGCCCCCGGTTCACGAACAACCGGTTCGCACCGACCCTGGTGCCGAGGACGCCGACCTCGTTGCGCGTCAGTTGGACCGCGGGCTTCGACCGCGACGACCTCGCGCTGCACTACACCGTCTACCGCGCCGACACGACGACGGCCCGCTACACGACGACCGCCAGTTCGAACTGGTGGATGACGCCGTCGCTCGGGTTCGTGGACACAGGCCTCACCCCAGGCGCCACGTACAGCTATCGCATCGTCGTCAAAGACTCCGACAACAACGTCGTCAACAGCAGCTCCGTGTCCGTCACGATGCCGACGGCGGTACCGGCGACCGCCCACGCCGACCGGGTGCGCGCCGACGGCGCACGCATCTTCTGGCCGATGAACGAGACTTCCGGGCTGACGGTCACCGACCGCGCCGGCCTCACCGACGGTCATGGCGACAACGGCGTCACATGGAACCAGCCGGGAGCCATCGCCGGTGACACGGCGGCCTTCTTGATGGACAACGACTGGAGCCGCGTCTACACCCTCGGGATAGAGACGGCGCCAGACATGTTCACGGCGCAGGTGTGGATTCGCACCACCACCACGCGTGGCGGTCGCATCCTCGGGTTCGGCGATCTCCAGAAGGGCAACTCGGGTCACCGCGACCGGCACATCTACATGGACAACAGTGGACGCCTGCTGTTCGGCGTGCGCGCTCAGAACGGCGCCGCCCGGACCGTGACGAGCCCCCTCAGCTACCGAGACGGACGCTGGCACCAGGTCACGGCGACGATGGGCTCCGCCGGGATGCGGCTGTTCGTCGACGGTGTGCTGGTCGCCAGCCGCAGCGACACCGCGGCCGGTGAGGCCTACCTCGGTCACTGGCGCCTCGGTGGCGATCGGCTCAGTGGGTGGCCCAACACGCCGAGCACCGTCAACTTCGTCGGAGACGTCGACGAGATCGCCATCTACCCCACAGCGCTCGGCCAGGCGGCAATCGGCGCGCAGTACCAGCTCAGAAGTGCTCCTCCGACGACGAACAGCCCGCCGACGGCAGCGTTCACGTCGAGCGCAAGCGGGTTGACGGCGTCGTTCGACGGGTCCGGCTCGTCAGATCCGGACGGCTCGATCGTCGCCTATGCGTGGAACTTCGGTGACGGCACCACGGCTTCCGGGCGCACCGCCTCGCGCACGTACGCCGCCGCCGGCACCTACGACGTGGCCCTCACCGTCACCGACGACGACGGGGCCAGAGGCACGGTCGTCCGGCAGGTCACGGTGAGCACGGGCGGCACCCAGCCGCTGGCGGCCGATTCCTTCACGAGATCTGTCAGCAACGGCTTGGGGACGGCGGACGTCGGTGGCACGTGGACGGGCACCAACACGTCGGCGCTGTCCGTCGACGGCTCCACCGGAAGGATGCTGCTCCCGGCCGGGACGGGGCCGGCGGCGTACCTCACCGGCGTGTCAGCCACCAACGTCGATGCCGTGATCGATGTTGCGCTCGACAAGCCCGGCACGGGTGGTGGGTACTACGGGTCGCTGATCACACGCCGAGTCGGCACCTCCGACTACCGCCTCAAGGTCCGTATCACGGCGACCAACGTCGCTGTGTACCTGGTCCGCACGCTCAACGGCGCCGAGACCACGTTGGCGTCTAGCACCGTCGCCGGTCTGACGTACCAGGCCGGCCAGGTGCTGCACGTGCGCCTGCGAGTGACGGGATCCGGCACGACGACCATCCAGGGCAAGCTGTGGGTCGATGCCCAGGCGCAGCCCGCCGGCTGGAACGTGACGGCTACCGACGCCTCGCAGTCGTTGCAAGGCCCCGGCGCCGTCGGGTTCTACTCCTACCTGTCCGGCTCGGCGACGAACGCCCCGATCACCGTTCGCCTCGACAACCTCAACGTCGTCACTGCGAACGGATGAGGCGGTCCAGCTCGTCGAGCGCCGACGCCACGTCGGTGACGTGGACGGTCTGCCAACCCAGCTCCTGCGCGGGGGCGAGGTTCTGCGGGAAGTCGTCGAGGTAGACGATCTCAGCGTGGTCGACCCCGAGGGCAGCGGCCATCGCCTCGTAGATCCGCGGCTCCGGCTTGCGCGCTCCGACGGCATACGACTCGACAACGGCGTCGAACAACTCCAGGTCGAGGTCGCGCTCGAGCGTCGGGCGGAACTCTGCGAAGGTGTTCGTCAGCAGACCGGTCCGGATGCCCTTCGCCCGCAGCTCGCGGATGCGCGCGACCACGTCGTCGTTGATCGTGTACGTCGGCACGAGGAGGACCTCGATCTCGTCGCCCGACAGCTCGATCCCCGCCTTCGATGCGTACGTCGACAGACCGGCCTGGATCTCGTCGACGGTGAGCTCCCCGCGTTCGGCTCGATGCCATGGGTGGTCGCCGGTCTCGTCGGGCCCGATCAACACCTCCAGCATCGCCCTCGGGTGGGCGCGGTTGCGCTCGGCGAGGGCGTTGATGCCGGTGGTGATCGGCGTGATGATCACCCCGCCGAAGTCGAAGACCACCGCTCGCACCGGCCGAGGCGCCGGACCAGCTCCCGGGCTCGGCGGCCGCCTCTCTCCTCCGTGAGGAGCCGCTGTCGAGCGACACCGCGCCGTACCCAGGCGCCGGCGGCCCGCTGTCGCCGCCGTTTCACGGCGCGCGTGCCACGACATCCAGGCCTTCCTCAAGGAGCGCATCCCTGTGGCCGCCTGCGCGGGCGACGGGCAGATCTGGGACATCTCCACCCCGGAGAACCCAACCGCGTCCGACGGCGAGCCTCACACGCACATCCCGGATCCCAACCCAACCACGGGTGACCGGTTCGAGTTCGTGCACAACGCCGTCGTCACGTGGGACGGGCGCTACTTCGGGCTCGCCGACGAGACCGGCGGCAGCGGCACGGCCGAGTGCGACGGCTCGGCTCCCGAGGGCACGCCTCCAGGAGCCAGTAGCGACGGCTTCTACTACTTCTACGAGATGGTGGACCCGGGTGAACCTGCCGGTCCACCGTTGAGCCGGTACATGATCCCGCGCCCCCAGGGCACCGAGATCTGCGTTTCGCAGAACGGCAACTTCATCCCGACCAATCAGGGCTATGCGGTCGTGGCCGACATGACGGGCGATGGCCGAGATAGTCCACCCCCGCTTCTTCAACGATGTGATCTCCACGTCTTCCTCTGGTGTCAGCATCGAGGTCGGGCTCCTCTTCAACGCCGGTGTGGTCTTGGTCGACCACCAGCGTTGGGAGGAGCCCCACCACGACGGATGGATGCTCAGAAGTGGGGAGATTCAGTAAGCAGGTCTGGGGAGATCCGCGTGAGCGTGGTCACCACACGGGTGGACGCTGGGCGACGTCACGCGCCCGACCGAGCGAGCTGAAGAGACGCCACCTCAGCCGCTGTCCGCTAATGACAGTGACGACCCGGCCTGAGCAGCGTCCGGTACCGCGGGTTACATGGGTGATCCAGGTGTACGCCGCGCCGGCGGTTGGGGACGACTTCTGGGGCAGCCCGGCGGACTCGCCGGCACCGGCACCTCGGTGCCAGTGCCGGTGGGACGGTTAAGGTCGGACGAGAGGGCGCTATGCAACTCGATGCTCGCACCGAGGCTGTCGGTGCCCTGCTACAGACTGGGCCCGAGAATGCAAGCTGCTGAGGAGTGGCGGCGTTGGACAACGAAGTAGAGCTGATCAGTGACGGCGATGGACTGGCGGTCATTGGGAACCCGACGGCTGTCGAACGCTTCATGGCGTCTGTGGGTCTGTCGTCGAACGCTGGATCCCCCTGCCTCGGAGCTGCCTTGAGTGCCGGGGCTTCTGTTGCGCAGACCGGTTCCGAGATCGCCGCCAACTCGGGTCGCTGGGTGAAGCTGACGAAGGAGTCCGCGCAGCGTCTCAATGATTACCCGCTGACGCCCGCCAAGACGCGAGGCGTCAGCCATGCGATGTTGGGACAGCGGGGCTCGATCAAGAAGTGGTTGCAGATCGAGACGCCCGGAGCAATGGTTCGCAGCCCGGCGTTGCTGGCGGGTGCCGCGGGGATCATGGCGCAGCTTGCGATGCAACAGCAGATGAACGAGATCACGGACTATCTCGCCACGATCGACGAGAAGCTCGACGCCGTGCTTCGCGCCCAGACGAACCAGGTGTTGGCCCGCCTGGACGGAGTGGACCTCGCGGTCAGGGAGGCAATGAGTGTCCGCGAGGCGGTGGGTCGGGTCTCGGAGGTCACCTGGTCGAAGGTGCAGAATTCGGCTCAGACGATCCATGAGACCCAGGGGTACGCGTTGCGACAGCTCGGAGATCTCGCGAACAAGATCGAAGAGAGCAACAAGATCGCGGACCTTGCCGAGAAGGCACAGGAAGCGGAGGCGGAGGTCCAGAAGTGGCTGGTCGTCCTGGCTCGTTGCTTCGAACTGCATGACGCGGTCGGTGTACTGGAGCTCGACCGCGTGCTGGACGCGTCTCCGGATGAACTTGACCGGCATCGCCTCGGACTGCGGTCCGCCCGGCTGGACCGGCTGGAGCTCATCTCAGAAAGAACCGAGCATCTGTTGGGCCGTATGAACGCGGCCGTTGGCATGGCCAACTCAAAGGTGCTGTTCAACCCGAAGCAGTCGCCGGCGGTGGTTAGGTCGAGCAACCACGTCGCGGCCGGGGTCCACGAGTTTCACGAGCTGCTCGGGATCGAGTCTGGTCGTGAGTCGTCCGAGGCGAGACGATGGAGGGAAGCGGCCGCGGAGCGCTGGGACGAGGCGCGTGCGACCGGAGCAGAGGGCCTCGATGACGTCAAGCGGTTCGGGAGCGAGGCCCGCAACCAGGCGAGATCGGTGAGGGGCAAGCTCTCGGACAGGATCGCCGAGCGAAGGCTCCGTCAGCGCGAGGACGACGAGTAGGCGGAGCGAGAGCCGTCCGTCAGCCATGCGGGTCTCCGACTGGCGTGGATCGGGACGGCCGACGGCGACCCCGATCGATATTGACGGCAACCGTGGTGTCGTGTTGATCGGCCCCTCGATCCACGGCGGGGTGCCCCAGAACTCACGGCGATTCAGCTCGACAGAGGTGTCCCGAAACGCCGGGTTTCGGATGCGGCTTGCTACCCCTAGAGCCATTACGAGCGGGCAGCTCGAAGCCGGGCGTCGAACGCCGAGGCGAGTGACTCGTCGAGCTCGGGGAACAGGTGGCCGTAGCGGTCGAGCGTGACGGTGATCGAGCTGTGGCCCATTCGGGCTTGGATCGTCTTCGAGTGTGCGCCCTCGGCGATCGCGAGCGCCACGCTCGTGTGTCGAAGGTCGTGGAAGCGGCACGTTACGCCAGCCCGCATCTGGGCCGGCTTGAAGTGGTGCGTAAGGAAGCTCGAGTGCGAAAGCGGGTTGCCCGCAGCGTTCGCGAACACCAGCGCGTCGGGCTCATCGACGGCGAACCGCTCGAGGTGGTTCGCCAGCATCTCTGCTACCGCAGCGGAGATCGTCACCGATCGCACACCGGCTGATGTCTTGGGTGGGCGGCGAACCCACGACCTGTCGTCGAGTTGCACGAGCTGCTCGAGGACTCGCACCTTGCGGCGCGCGACATCGACGTTCTTCCGGCGCAATCCGACCAGCTCGCTCCAACGCATTCCTGACTCGACAGCGAGGTAGATGAGCGTGCGGAACCGCTCGCCGTGCGCCTCTGCGAGGGCGATCGCCTGAATCCACGCCAGCACTGCCATCTCGCGGTTCGCGACCTTCGGCGGACGAACTCGGTCGCAGGGGTTGGCGAGCAATCGGTCCTTCTCGACCGCTGTCTGCAGCACTCGACGGAGCGTTCGGTAGTGCCGGTGCACCGATGACGCAGCGATTCCGTCGGCCAGCTCGTCGTTGAGCCACTGCTCGATCTCCTCCGGCGGGATGCGTCCGAGCCGGTAGTTGCCGAAGCGCGGCAGCACGTATCGGTCGAGGTCGCGCCGATACGTCTGCTGCGTCGTCGGCGACAGCGTTCGGGCGAGCGACATGAACGTCTCGGTCCATTCGGCGAGCGGCGTGTCCGCCTTCCGCGGATCGAGCCACGCGCCCCGGTCCTTCTCGACCTCGACCTCGCGTGCGTAGCGCTCGGCGTCGACTTTGCGTCGGAAGGTCCGGCTCCGGTTGGCGCCGACTGGATCCCGATAGCGCACTCGGTAAACGCCGTTGCGCCTCTCCACCGATGCCATCGAGACCTCCTCGTGGGTACCACATGGGTACGAGATGGGTACAGAATGGCGGTTTCTGCAGGTCACCAGTGGTCACTGACGGACACTGGCGGCCACTACAGAAATAGCCTCTGACCTGGCACTATAGCAGGTCAGAGGTTGGAGGCGACGCCGGGAATCGAACCCGGGTACGGGGCTTTGCAGGCCCCTGCCTAAGCCACTCGGCCACGTCGCCATCGGTGACACCGCAGCGTCACCAGGGAGCACGGACCCTACCAGCGCCCTCAGCCGGACAACTGGGGCTGCGTTGCGGCAGGTTCGGCTGCCGCGTGACTCAGGCGCCGAGACTCAACGAGTCCAAGGATTCGCCAAGTTGTCCGCCTCTGCCTTCGCGACCAGTATTGATGATCGCACGACCCAGTTCGACCAAACGTCGGTGTCGGGCAAGACTGGGCGACGTGACCTACAACTCCACCGGGCTCGTCGTCCACGACGCCGACGCCCACATCATGGAGACACCCAACTGGCTGCGCGACCACGCCGACCCCGCCATCCGCGACCGCCTCGAACCGCTGCGCTATCCGAGCGGCAACGAGCTGCGCCAGACGGGCGATCCCTCCGAGCAGCTCGCCGATCTCGACACCGCCTTCGACCGTCTCGCCCAGCGCCACGCCGCCGACGAGTATCGAG
>JACDGA010000160.1 GCA_013815505.1 Acidimicrobiia bacterium | reverse complement strand
TCCCACCGGTGCTGTTGATGCTGGCGTGGCTCACCTGGTGGCTGACGGGACGCGCGGTGCGGCCCGTGGAGGAGGCCGCGATCCGCCAGGCGCGCTTCGTCAGCGACGCGTCGCACGAGTTGCGCAGCCCGCTGACCCGACTGCGCACCCGGCTCGAGGTCGACCTCGCCCACCCCGACGGCGTCGATCTGCGCGACACCGCAGCCGCCGCGCTCGACGAGAGTCGCGCCATGGAGCACCTCGTCGATGATCTGCTGCACCTCGCCCGCTCGGACGGTGTCCCCGACCGAGCGCGCTGGACCGTGTTCGATCTCGACGACGTCGTCCTCGGCGAAGCCAGAGCGACGGCGACGCACGGCGACCGCGTCGACACGTCCCGTGTCTCGGGAGCCGTGGTGCGCGGCGACCGAGCGGAGCTCGCCAGGGTGGTACGAAACCTGGTCGACAACGCCGCACGACACGCCGAGACGTCGGTCGTGATCGCCCTCGGTGACGTCGGGCGCTCGGTGATGCTCACCGTCGACGACGACGGGCCTGGCATCGCCGCCGATCAGCGAACGCACGTCTTCGAGCGGTTCACACGCCTCGACGAGTCGCGCAGCCGGACGAGGGGCGGCGTCGGCCTCGGACTCTCCATCGCCCGGGACATCGTTGTCCGCCACGGCGGCACGGTGGAGATCGACGACGCCCCGATCGGCGGCGCGAGACTGCGCGTCGTGCTTCCGCAACCGCGCGACAGCGCCGCGCGGTGACGCGCCCGGGTTCGCCGCCCTCGGCCTCGCCCAAACCTGTGTCGGCGCTGTCGGCCGGCGCTGCGTCTTGGAGTCAACCGGTGAGTGCAACGCCTTTTGTGTGGAGGTGTGTGATGCGTGGCCGGTATGGCGTAGACGGCGAACCGCTCACAGCCGTCGAACTGGCCGGGCATCACCCCCGAGTCGGCCAGGACGACCAGATCGCCTCGACGTGACGATGGTCGGTGCCGCAACAACCGCCTGCGACGGTGAGGTTGGGGAACGCGCGACGGAGCTGAGCGTGGGCGGCAGCGAGGTCATCAGGATCGCCGTCGTCGAGCTCGGCGGCCTCATCGAGCTCGGCGTGGCTCATCGTGGATGCGTTGGCGCGGACCCCGAGGACGCGTTCGCGCCACGGCGCGTCGTCGTCGCCGAGTGCGTGAGCGATGTGCGTGGGATGGGCGCAGTTGACGAGGTAGTAGTCGGGTCCGCCATCCGTCTCGGCGTCGACGGTGTCGATGGCTGTGGCGAGCGTGGTGCCACTCGCCAGCAGGCCGTCGGTCTCGACGGTGAACGAGATCGCGACGGGCATGGCGACGATCCTCGCCGCCCGGACGATGCCGATCGCTTCGTTCGGCTCGACGAGCGTGTACGCGCTGACGAGGTCGGCGGGAGTGTCGGAGAACGATGCGATCTGCGGGGCGTGGTACGCCTGCGCCTCGCCCGGTGACATGTGGGTGTCGGCGAGGTAGCCGTCGCCGCGTGGGCCGATGCAGCCACTGATGACGATCGGCTCCACGTCCGGGTTGCGTTCCCGAACGGCGACGAGCTGATCGACCGCGGCGCGGTTCACCCGGTCGAGCTCGACGGCGCCGTAGTCGACGGTGGCGCCCCACTCGGGGTTCGCCCGCCATGTCGGCGTCTCGAGCACGGCGCCGACTCCGTGGCGCCTGGCGATGTCGACGTAGTCCTGGAAGTAGGCGTCGAGCAGCTCGCGCCCCCGTTCGTCGTCGAGCAGCGGAAACGAGGCGAACGATGGCAGGTCGACGTCGTGGTGGAAGATGAGATCGGTCTCGAGCCCGCCGTCGGCAGCCATCGGCCGGCCGTGCAACTGCGGCAGCTCAGCGCGGTAGCGGGCCGAGGTAGCGGCGGTGGTCGTGAAGTTGTCCGGTGTGGTCATGGTTCGCCCTTTCCGTGAAACAGACTGACCGGTCTGTTGTAACAGACTGTCTGGTCTGATACAAAGGGGGGTATGCCACGGGACGGAACTGCGACGCGCGAGCGGATCCTCGACGCCGCCGAGCGGTTGGTGATCGAGAACGGCTTCTCGGCGACCTCGGTCGATTCGGTGATCGACGAGTCGTCGAGCTCCAAGGGCGCCTTCTTCCACCACTTCGCCACGAAGGAGGAGCTGGCGCGCGCACTGGTCGAGCGCTACGCCGCCGCCGATGTGGCCCACCTGCACAGCGCGCTGGCGACGGTGACGGCGGCCAGTGACGATCCCGTCGAACAGGCGGTCGCCTTCGTGCGCGTGTTCGAGGACACGGCCGATGAGCTGATGGGCGCGCAGTCGAGCTGCCTGTATGTCTCGATCCTGACCGAGCGCCAGCTCGCCGACGCCGGCACGTCCGAGCAGATCGTCGAGGCGATCGTGGCCTGGCGTGACGGCCTCGCCCCGATCCTGCGCACAGTCCTGGAGGCCCGGGGAAAACCCGAGATCGACGCCGACGACCTTGCCCACCACCTGTTCGTGACGTTCGAGGGAGCGTTCATCCTCTGCCGCTCGACCGGCGACAGCCGCCACATGCGAGCCCAGCTCCGCATCGTCCGCCAACTCCTGGAGTCCGTCCTCGCCTAGGCCATCGTGAGGCCGCCGCTCACCGACAAGGTCTGACCGGTGATGTACCCGGCGTCGTCGGATGCGAGGAAGGCGACAGCTGGGGCGACGTCGGCCGGCTGGCCGATGCGGCGCATCGGGATCGCCCTCGACAGCGCGTCGACGAGGCGTGGGTTGTGGTCGGCGACCTGTGCCAGCAGCGGCGTGTCCGTCGGACCAGGGCAGACGCAGTTGGCGCGCACGCTGGCACGAGCGACCTCCCGAGCGAGCGCCTTGGTGAACGCGATCACGCCGCCCTTCGTGCCCGAGTAGACGACCTCGCCAGAGGATCCGACGCGCCCCGCGTCGGAGGCGATGTTGACGATCGATCCTCGTTCACGCTCCACCATCCCTGGCACGACGACGTGGCAGCAGCGGACGGTACCGATGAGGTTGACCTCGATCGTTCGCCGCCACTCGTCCTCGGTCGAGTCGAGGAACGGGGCGATGATGTCGATGCCGGCGTTGTTGACCAGCACGTCGACCGGCCCGAGCGCCGCCTCGGTCTGACGATGGGCCGCTTCGACGCTGTCGCGGTCGGTGACGTCGACCGCGACGGCGAGCAAGCCGCCGTCGCTCGCCGCCGGTGGGGCGAGGTCCCAAATCGCCACGCTCATCCCACGCGCGACGAGCAGCTCGGCGATCGCGCCGCCGATGCCGCCCGAACCCCCTGTCACGACGGCGACGCGCTCGGTGGGACGTGAACCTTCCATCGCCTCATTCTCGTCGGCGTGTGACATCCTCGATGATGATGAATCGTCGGATCGAAGGGCGGCGCCGGATCGGTGCAGCGGCACTCGTGGGCGCACTCGTTCTCACGGTGGCGTGCTCGGACGACGAGGAGGAGGACACGCCGGGCTCTGGCCCGACTCCGTCGACCGAATCGACCTCCGTCGGCACGCCAGCGACGGTGAGCCCAACCGAGGTGACGCCGACAACCGCACCGCCCACAACCGCACCGGCGGAGTCACTGTTCGAGGTCCCGACGCAGCGGCTCGACGCGATCCAGGCCGCCGGCCTGACGTTCGTGCCCGTCGAGTACCCGAACCAACCCGACGACGTCCCGTGGCCGACCCGGCGCTGGACGAGAGGCACGCTCGAACGACCGCTGCGCGGCGACGTTGATCGCATCGTCGGTCGGGCGTTCACGAAGCCGCAGTTCGAGGGCGACACGATCGACGCCGTCGTCGCCGTGCAGGGCGGCGAGCTGGTGGTCGAGGAGTACAACGGCTGGGATCCGAACGAGCCGCACGTGTCGTGGTCGATGGCGAAGTCGATCACCCAGTCGATGGTCGGCCGGCTCGTGCAAGAGGGCCGCATCGACATCTGGGAGCCGTACGCCGCGCCAGAGTGGGCGGATCCCGCCGATCCCCGTCACGAGATCACGCTCGACATGTTGCTGCGGATGAGCAGCGGGCTCGAGTGGACCGAGGACTACGGCGACGGCGAGGGCGACGTGCTGCGGATGCTGTTCGGCGATCGAAAAAAGGATCGCGCCCACTTCGTCGCCGACCGCCCGCTCGCTGCGAAGCCCGACACCGTCTGGTCCTACTCCACCGGGACGAGCAACGTCGTCGCACGAGCCGTCGCCGACGAGGTCGGGCTCGGCAGGCAGATGACCCGGTGGGCAGATCGGGAGCTGTTCGGCAAGCTCGGCATCTCCGGCGTCCGCCATTCGCTCGACGGCACCGGCCTCGTCAACGGCGGATCCGTGATCGACATGAAACCGACCGACTTCGCCCGCTTCGGCCTGCTCTACCTCCGCGACGGCGAGTGGGACGGTGAGCGACTGCTGCCCGAGGGATGGGTCGACTACTCGCGGATGCCGACGCCGACCGCTAACGGCGTGTACGGCGCGCACTGGTGGATCGACGACGCCGACGGCAGCGGCGACCTGGGGGTCGTCGCCTTCTCGGCGCAAGGCTTCAACGGCCAGACGATCACGATCGTGCCAGAGCTCGACCTCGTGCTGGTCGTGCTCTCCGCCGCGCCGAGTGGGAGCGACAACCGGGTCCGCTCGCAGCTCGTCGAGGCATTCGCAGCAGCTCGCTGAGCGGCGACACTCGTGCGCCGCACGGCGCAGTTGAGGAGTCTTACTCGGACGTCGGACCGTTGAAGTTCGGTGCTCGCTTGTCCGTGTGGCTGGCGAGGCCCTCGACCACGTCGGGGCCACCGAAGCCGTAGAACTCGTAGGCGAGGCTGGCGTCGAAGATGGCCGACTGCGCGCGGTACCAGTGGTTGAGCGTGTGCTTGGTGAACCGGATCGCCGCCTGCGCACCGCTGGCGAGCTGCTCGG
>JACDGA010000024.1 GCA_013815505.1 Acidimicrobiia bacterium | reverse complement strand
GGTCGAGGTTGAAGCGCTCGAGGTTGGAGACCGTCGGCACCATCGCGATGGTCGTCGTGCCCCTGAGGCGTTCGGTGTTGGTGTCGAAGCGCACGGCGATGTCGTAGTGGCGGACGTCGTAGCCCCCGTTGCCGTACGCCGGGAAGTAGTAGTCGCCGGCGCTGGCGCTGCCCGGGACCTGGCGTGTCGCAGCGACGCTCGGTGCGTTCGGTGCGGCGAGTCCGAGGGTGAGCGCGAGCGCGCCGGTGGTGACGATCCGGCTGCGTCGTGCACGTCGGACAGATCGGGACCTGTTGCGTGAGATGACGGACCGGATGTCAGCGAGAGCAACCATCGATGATCACCGTACCCCGACGCGAAGAGCGGTGTGCCGGGCCACCGCTAATCCCGACTGAGTCGGTAGGCTTTTCGTCATGGCCAACTTCCGAGATCTGCTCTCGGCCGCGAAGTCCGAGATCACCGAGGTCGATACCGGCGGCGCGGCAGCCCGCATCGCCGACGGCGCCGTCGTGCTCGACGTGCGCGAGCCCGACGAGTTCGAAGAGGGCGCGCTCGGCGGCGCGATCCACATCCCCCGCGGCCACCTCGAAGCACAGGTGGAGAACCGGATCAGCGACAAGTCGGCGCCCGTTGTCGTCTACTGCGCAGGGGGCGTGCGCAGCGCCTTCGCTGCCCGCACGCTCGGCGAGCTCGGTTACTCCGATGTCGTCTCGATGGACGGCGGGTTCGGGCGCTGGAAGGACGAGGGCCGGGAGTGGACGAAGCCGGCATCGCTGACGTCCGACCAGAAGATCCGCTACCAGCGACACCTGCTGCTGCCCGAGGTGGGCGTCGAGGGCCAGGCGAAGCTGCTCGCGTCGAAGGTGCTGTTGCTCGGCGCCGGCGGCCTCGGCTCACCCGCTGCGCTGTACCTCGCCGCGGCGGGCGTGGGCACCATCGGCATCGTCGACATGGACGAGGTGGACGCCTCGAACCTGCAACGCCAGATCCTGCACAACCTCGACCGCGTCGGTCAGCGCAAGGTCGACTCGGCGGCCGTGACGTTGCGTGCGCTGAACCCCGATGTCGAGGTGAAGACGTACGACACGCGCCTCGACGCCTCCAACATCGAGGAGATCCTGACGGGCTACGACCTCGTCGTCGACGGCGCCGACAACTTCCCGTCGCGCTACCTGCTCAACGACGCCAGCGTGAAGCTCGGCATCCCCGTCGTGCACGGCTCGATCTTCCGCTTCGAGGGGATGGTCAGCGTGTTCGACCCGCGCGGTGGCCCCACGTATCGCGACATGGTGCCCGAGCCGCCGCCCGCCGAGCTGGCGCCGAGCTGCGCAGAGGCCGGCGTCCTCGGTGTGCTGCCGGGCATCGTCGGCTCGATCCAGGCGCTCGAGGCGATCAAGCTGCTGCTCGATATCGGCGACCCGCTCGTCGGGCGGATCCTCGCCATCGACACCACCGAGATGAGCTTCCGCACGTTCAACCTCAAGGCCGACCCGAAGAACGAGGTCACCTGGGACAACCGCGACACGATCCAGCTGCGCGACCTCGACGGCCTCTGCGCCCCGTGGCTCGGCGACGCCGAGCACTGACCCGTTACTGGCAGCGGACGCCGGTGGCGTGGATGGGGCAGTAGCCGCCGGGGTTCTTGGCGAGGTACTGCTGGTGGTACGGCTCGGCGTAGTACAGCTCGCCGAGCGGTTCGATGTCGGTCGTGATGTCGCCGTAGCCCGAGGTGCGCAGCGCCGTCGCGAAGCGGTCGCGGGTGCGCTCGGCGACCTCACGGTGTGACTCGTCGGTGAGGTAGATCGCACTGCGGTACTGGGTGCCGGCATCGTTGCCCTGGCGCATGCCCTGTGTCGGGTCGTGATCCTCCCAGAACGTGGCGAGCAGCTGCTCGTAGCTCACGACGGCAGGATCGAACACGACGAGCACGACCTCGGCGTGTCCGGTGCGGCCCGAGCACACCTCTTCGTAGGTGGGGTTCGGCGTGTACCCGCCGGCGTAGCCGACCGCGGTGGTGTAGACGCCGGGCATCTCCCAGAACACCTTCTCGGCGCCCCAGAAGCAGCCGAGTCCGAACACGGCGGTCTCCATGCCGTCAGGCCACGGTGCTTGCAGCGGCCGGCCGTTGACGTGGTGGGTGGCGGGGACGGTCATCGTCTGGTCGGTGCGCCCGGGAAGCGCATCGGCCTCCGACACCATCGTCGACTTGGTACGGAAGAGCATGGGTTCAGGCTACGGGCGACCGGCGACCACCCATCACCAGCGCGAACCGCTCGTCGCAGTTACCCGGGATCGGGGAGCGGGACGGGCTCACGTTGCAGCTCGTCGCGATCCTGCACGGCGACGCCGACGAGCACGAGGGCGATGCCGGCCCATTCGAGTGGGGACGGCACCTGGTCGAGCCCGATCCAGCCGATGAACGTGGCGGTCACGGGCAGCAGTGCGAGCAGCACCGAGAACCGCCGCACTGGGATCCGGCGCAGCACGTGCTGGTCAATCCCGTAGCTGATGGCGTTGGAGCACACGCCGACGACGAGGCAGAGCATCAGCAGACGCGGCGACGACCACGCGGGGCCGCTGCCGGGCACGCCGATCGGGGCGATCGCCACGGCGCCGATGGCGAGACCGATGCCGAGGCCGCCGAGCCCTCGGTTGAGCCGAGCGACGTGGGAGCCGATGACGATGTACGCCGCCCACATCGCGGAGGCGATGAGGATGAACATCAATCCGAGCGCGTTGTCGGCGATCTCGAGTCCGCCGAGCACGCAGACGCCACCGACCGCGAGCACGAGCGCGAAGGCGTTTCGGCCCGTCCTCGTCTGCACCGCGGCGACGACGACGGGCCCGATGAACTCGATGGCGACGCTCTTGCCGAGATCGGTGCGCTCGAGGCCGAGGTAGAAGAACAGGTTCATCAGCGCGGTGGCGATGCCGAACGTCGCCGCCGCGACGAGTTGCGGCCGCGTCCAGCCGCGCAAGTCGTGTCGCGCGATGACGAGCAGCGTGACGGCGGCGCCGATGACCCTCAGCCACGCCACAGCGGCGGCGGAGATCTCGTCGAAGACGAGCACCGCGAGCGTCGCGCCGACGTACTGGGACACCGCGCCGAGGACGAACAGCGCCTCCGGTGTCGCGGTCTCGAGATAGCGGCCGACGACGCCCGGCCGTGGGGCGACGGAGGCGCGAACGGCGGGCGGTCGCGGCGAGGGGCTCAGTCGAACAGCTCGGGCTCGCTGGCGGCGATCTCGTCCCACATCGGCTGGAAACTGAACCAGCCGGCGAGTGGGTACCCCGTCTGCTCACGCGTGTACGAGGCGTACTCGTCGCGGATCTCGATCGGTTCGCCGGCGGCCATCGCCATCAGTTGCGCCTGGCAGGAGCGCTCCATCGAGATGAACCAGAACGCCGCCTCGTCAACGGTCTCGCCGACGGTGAAGATGCCGTGGTTCTGATGGATCGCAGCCTTGCCCGACGGGAATTCGGCGGCGAGCTCTCGACCGGCAGCCTCCTCTAACACGACGGCACCGCCCTGCGCCTGGATCACGGTGTGATCGCCGTAGAAGATGCAGGCATCCTGGGTGATCGGCGCGAGCGGGATGCCGAGCGTCGAGAACGACTTCCCGTACGGCGAGTGCGAGTGGGCGGCAGCCACGACATCGGGCCGCGCCGCGTGGATCGCAGCGTGGATGACGAACGCCGCCCGGTTGACCGCCCGCGTGCCGTAGACGACATCGCCCGAGTGGCTCACGAGGATGAGGTCCGACACCTTGATGTGGCGGAAGCTCATGCCGAACGGGTTGACCCAGAAGTGGTCGGGGAACTCGGGGTCGCGCACCGTGATGTGCCCGGCGACGCCCTCAGAGAACCCGAAGCGTCCGAACAGCCGCAACGCACCGGCGAGCTTCTGCTTGCGGTGGAGGCGCTCGTCCTCGACCGACTCGAACGTCGGCGGGAGCCGCAGCGTGACCTCTTTCGCTGTCAACGGGATCCCGTCGATGCTGGGAGTGGCCGTTGGCCCACCATGCGCGGCTTCGACGTCGTGTTCGGTGATCGCCATCGGGTCAGCGTAACGCCCGTTGGAGGTCAACAATGAGGGGCATGAACCAAGTGATCGCCCCCGCAGGCGTGTCCCTGCCCGCCGCCAACTACGCCCTCGCCATCGGCACGACTGGCGCGGCACGCTGGTTGCACACGGCCGGCATCGTGGGTGGCGACGCCGACGGTGTAGTGCCGCCCACCATCGGCGAGCAGGCGCGCAACATCTGGCGCACCATCGGGAAGCTGCTCGAGGAGGCGTCCATGCCTGTTGCCAGCATCGTTGCTGTCACGACCTACGTCGTGGCCGCGCCCGACCTCGAGGACCGCCTGGCGGCGGTGATGCAGGAGCGTGACCGTTTCGTCGAGTCGCACCTGGCGGCGTCGACCCTGGTCACGGTGCCACGGCTGGTTCGCGAGGAGTGGTTCGTCGAGATCGCGGTCATCGCCGCCCGCTGACGGGCACGGGCGAGGCGCTCGCGTACGATCGGAACGAGCGGCAGTGTCGCCCGGAGGTCCCCGATGAGCAAGAAGTCCAAGACCGTCGTCCTCGAACACGAGGAGGCCGACCAGGCCGTCCACCAGCACCCACGCAAGATCAAGACCAAGGAGTACGAGTCCGAGCTCGCTCGTCTGCAGAGTGAGCTGGTCAAGCTCCAAGAGTGGGTTCGTCGCGAGAAGCTAAAGGTGTGCGTGCTGTTCGAAGGTCGCGACGCAGCCGGCAAGGGCGGCGTGATCAAGCGCATCGCCGAGCGGACGAACCCGCGGGTCTTGCGCGTCGCGGCGCTGTCGGCGCCCACCGAGCGCGAGCGCACCCAGTGGTACTTCCAGCGGTATGTGTCCGAGCTCCCAGCCGGCGGGGAGATCGTGCTGTTCGACCGCAGCTGGTACAACCGGGCCGGCGTCGAACGCGTGATGGGGTTCTGCACCGACGAGGAGTACGCCGAGTTCCTCCGTGCCGTGCCGGAGTTCGAGCGGATGCTGCAGCACTCGGGGATCATCCTGATCAAGTACTGGTTCTCGATCAGCGACGCCGAGCAGGAGAGGCGATTCCTCGGGCGCACGCGCAACGCCGAGAAGCGCTGGAAGTTGAGCCCGATGGACCTCGAGTCGCGGGCCCACTGGGCGGACTACTCGCGAGCGAAGGACGAGATGTTCGCCCGCACCGACACGACGTGGTCGCCGTGGTGGGTCGTCCCCTCCGATGACAAGAAGCGGGCGCGGCTCAACTGCATCAGCCACCTGCTGTCGATGATCCCCTACGAGGACGTCAGCGGCGAGGAGCTCGAGCTGCCGCCGCGGCAGGAAGACGACTACACGCGCCCGCCGATGTCGGAGCAGAACTTCGTGCCCGAACACCTCTCGTGAACGCCGTACGCTGGGGCGATGGCCGGAGACCCTGACGCAGACGGCGTGAGGCGGACAGACTCGGGGATCGAGATCAAGCCGAGCTACTCCGCCGCCGATCTCGACGGGTTCGACGCCGCGTCGGCCCTCGGCGAACCGGGTCACCCGCCTTTCACCCGCGGCATCTACGAATCGATGTACCGCGGCCGGCTGTGGACGATGCGCCAGTACGCCGGGTTCGGGACGGCGGAGGAGACCAACAAGCGCTTCAAGTTCCTCCTCGCCGCCGGGCAGACGGGACTGTCGTGTGCCTTCGACCTGCCGACGCAGATGGGCTATGACTCCGACCACCCGCGTGCGGAGGGCGAGGTGGGCAAGGTGGGCGTCGCCATCGACTCCATCGACGACATGCGCCGCCTCCTCGCCGACCTCCCGCTCGACGAGGTGACGACGTCGATGACGATCAACTCGACGGCGTCGGTGCTGCTGCTGCTGTACGAGTTGGTGGCCGAAGAGCAGGGTGTGGCGAGCGACAAGATCTCGGGCACGATCCAGAACGACCTGCTGAAGGAGTACATCGCCCGCGGCACGTACATCTACCCGCCGCGGCCGTCGATGCGGGTGATCACCGACATCTTCGGGTACTGCGCGCAGCACGTCCCGCGCTGGAACACAATCTCGATCTCCGGCTACCACATCCGCGAGGCCGGCTCCACCGCCGTGCAGGAGATCGCGTTCACGCTCGCCAACGCCATCGCCTACGTGCAGTCTGCTGTCGACGCCGGGCTCGACGTCGAGCAGTTCGCGCCTCGTCTGAGCTTCTTCTGGAACGGACACAACCACTTCTTCGAAGAGGTCGCCAAGTTCCGAGCGAGCCGCCGGATGTGGCATCGCATCATGACCGAGCGCTTCGGAGCCACGAGCGACCGCGCCACGATGATGCGCTTCCACACCCAGACCGGCGGTTCGACCCTCACGGCGCAGCAGCCGCTGAACAACGTCGTGCGCGTGGCTGTGCAGTCGCTGGCTGCGGTGCTCGGCGGCACCCAGAGCCTGCACACGAACGGCTTCGACGAGGCGCTCGGGTTGCCCACCGAGACCGCAGCCCGCATTGCGCTGCGCACCCAGCAGATCGTCGGATACGAGGCCGGCGTCACCGAGACGGCCGACCCGCTCGCCGGCTCCTATTACGTCGAGTCGCTCACCGACGAGGTCGAACGCCTGGCGTGGGAGTACATCGAACGCATCGACGCGATGGGCGGCGCCGTCGCCGCCATCGAGGCCGGCTACCAGATGGACGAGATCGAGCAGGCCGCCTACGAGTACACGAAATCGATCGACGACGACGAGCGCGTCATCGTCGGCGTCAACAAGTTCACCGTCGACGACGACCCCGATCCCGATGTCTTCCCCAGCGATCCCCTCCTCGAGCGCGGCCAGCGAGAGCGCCTCGCCGCGCTGCGTGCCGAGCGCGATCAGGCCGAGGTCGACGCCGGCCTCGACGACCTGCGCGCTGCCGCCCGAGGCAGCGACAACGTCCTCTATCCGATGAAGGACGCCCTGCGCGCCCGCGCCACCCTCGGCGAGGTCTCCGACGCCCTGCGAGAGGTCTTCGGCACCCACACGCCGTAGTGCTGCGGGCTCGTCGGCCGCTTCGCTTTCTCCTCGCCCGCGTGCGCCTCGTCGCTGGAGCTTCCCTCGCCGCGTGACATCACGTTGTTCGTGCGGTACGGCAGTCGGGCCCGGCGGCGCAGGAGCGCTCCGCTTACGGGCTGCGAGGTGGGGGATGACGGCCGACAGGGTGGTGGATGCTGTCGAGGGTGCCGTCGGGGCGGTAGAGGCGCAGCACCCGGTGCGGGTCGAGGGACATCCGCCAGTGGTGGTCGTGCACGAGGTGGTGGTGCTTGCCGCAGATGGGGACGAGCACCTCGAGGTCGGTGAAGCCGTGGTCGTTCCACTCGACGGTGTGATGGACCTGGCAGTGGGCGTACGGCACACCGCACCCGGTGATTGCGCAGTCGTCGTAGACCGCGGCAAGGGCACGCCGTTGATCCGGGGTTGCCGTGCGCGATTCGCGTCCGACGTCGAGCGGAATCGTGTCCCCGCCGAGCAGCACGGGGATGATCCCGGCGTCGCACGCCAGCCGCCGGATGGCTGCAGGTGTGAGCGGCTGCCCGTTGTTGTCGTGGTGGATGGAGCGGGAGTGGAGCCCGTCGCGCAGCGTGTCGTGGTCGACGTGGACGATGATCTCTGCGCGTCCCGGACGCTTCGCCGCGTGACCGCCCGCAACCAGGTCGCCGAGCGCGTCGCAGGCGAGTTGCTCGCTGCTGCGACGAACCTCGCCTCCGTTGGCGTCGCGGTCGCGATGGAAGAGCGCCTCGATCTGGGCGTCGAGCGCGCCGTCGAGTCGAGCACCGGCCTCTGGATCGACGGCGAGGTGCCAGTGACGCAGCCCGTCGCGGTCCCACCATCGCCGCAAGCTGCGTTGCCGTCGCAGCCGCTCGACGTCGCCGGCACCGTGGGCGGCGTCGATCTCGTCGATCACCGACGCCAGCGTGCGGCGGAAGTCGGCCAGCGACTGTCGCCGGGCCGCTGCCACCAGCCGCTCATGGGCGGCCTCGAACGCTCGCCGGCGCGTACCGGTGAGTTGGCGGCGCGCACGGGCGACCAGATCGAGGTGTGCAGCAGGGAGCTGCCCGTCGTCGAACGCGCCCTGCAACACCGGCGCGTCGCTCAGTGCCTCGGCCCGGCGCGTGGCGGCCGTGACGTCGCCCATCGGCCGGCGACCTTCGGGGTCGAGCACCGACGTGGCGTCCTTCACCGCCCCGGCGACCGTCAGCGCACGAGCCCTCGCAGCCAGCGCGGCGTCGAAGCGATCGATGCGCGCCCGCGCGCGACGCGCCCGTTCGCCCGCTCGCCGGAGTGCCAGCGGGGTGAACGCCTCGATCGTGAGACCGTCGAGCGCCCCGTCGAGCACGTCCAATGCGGCATCGATGGGTGCGAGTGCCACCGACGCCGAGTCCGCCGCGACTCGCACCGCGCCGTGTGCCGTCCGCTCGCCGATCGTTGCGATCATCGCATGTCCCCCACGTCTCGTGGGCGTACTCGGGAGCCTGCGGCTCGATCCATCGATCACCCGCCGAACCGGAATCAGGTCGACTTCGATGTTGGAGTCGACGGTACACAGGGGGTGTGACACAGCGACTCGACGCCGACGCGACGGGCTCGAACGAGGCGCTCGCGCTCCGCATCGAACGCGTCTGGGCCGCAAACATGGTGGCGATGGCCAGCGCGCTCGCTGCGTCAGATCCGTCGTGGCGCACGGACACGTTTCCGCTCGCCGACGGGCACGCCGTCTTGCTCGGTGGCGGTCAGTACGTCAACCGCGTGCTCGCGGCCGGCCTCCAGCGAGAGGTGACCGACGCCGATCTCGGCCGGCTCGAACGCCGGAGCGCGACGGTGGGCGTCGTCCCGGCGTTCGAGGTGAGCGAGCTCACCATCCCATCGGTGCGCGGCCGGCTGCTCCGGCGTGGCTACCGCCCGGCCAGCACGACGACCGCCGTCGCTCGCCGCATCGATGCGCATGAACCGACGCTGCCTCCCGACCCGACGATTCTGACCGAGGTGGGCGACGAGGTGACCCTGTCCGACTGGCAGGCGGCCACGGCCATCGGCTGGGGCCACGTCGACGACGCCGCGCGGCGGACGAGCGATGCGTACGCCGCGGTGGCGAGTCGGGTCGAGCATCCCGGCTTGTTGCTCGCACGTTCGGCTGACGACGGACGGGTCGTCGGCTGCGCCATGCTCTCGATCCGCGACGGCATCGCCACCTTGGGTGCGATGGTGACGTTGCCGGGTGAGCGGGGGCGCGGCGTGCAGACCGCGCTGATCGCCTATCGGCTCCGGCTCGCCGCCGACGCCGGCTGCGACCTCGCGACGTCGCAGGCGAGCAGCGGCGCGTCACTGCGCAATCTGCAACGGCTCCGGTTCGCGGTCACCCACACCAAGACCACGTTCGAACGTGACGGTCGCGCCAGCAGTGACGGAGGTGGCCGCTCCGCCGGTTCGCGCGGCGCAGGGTAGGGTGGCGCTTCCGGGACGAGTCGCCTCGCTTGTGAGGGACGGCCGTTTGCGCTGCCGCTCCGTGCAAGCTCGACGCCTCGACCTGTAGGAGTCGAGGAGGCACCGATGAGTGGGAAGTCGCCACAGAAGGCCGCAGCGAAGAAGCCGGGCAAGTCGCTGAAGGAAAAGCGGCAGGCCAAGCGTGAGAAGAAGGAACGCCGCCCGTCGCTGGGCGGTGGTGGCTGACGCATGGCGAGCGAAGGAGCGGGCAAGCGCCAGCGCGAGCGGGATCGTCTCGACAAGGCGAAGCGCAAGCAGCTGCGCAAGGTCGAACGCCTCGCGGCGGCCGCAGATCGTGACGCCGACGTGACGCCGAGCTCGCAAGAAGAGGTCGTCGCCGAGCTCGCCGACCTGCATTCCCGGTTCGCCGAGGGCACCGTGTCACCTGAGGACTTCGAGTCCGAGAAGGCCGACCTCGCCCGACGACTCCAGGTCGACTGACCGACACGCGACTCGAGTGACGCGCCGGCGCGCCGACGCGCTGACAGGACGCCGACTCAGCGAGGCGCGCGTGCGCGGCTTCGGCTGCGTCCGCTCCGGTTGCGCCCGCCACGGCGAGAGCGCGTGTCCCGGTCGGGACGATCGCGACCGCCCTCGCTGCCATCTCGCCGATCGCTACTGGGTCGCTCGTCGCCGCTGGGTCGCTGGTCGCCGCTGGGTCGCTGGTCGCTGACCCGTCGGTCGCTGCCGTTGCGCCGGTCGCTTCTGACTCGTCCACTGCGATCGACTCGCGGGTTGCGGTCGTCGCGCCGATCGTCACGACTGCGACCGTCGCGCCGATCGTCACGACTGCGACCGTCGCGCCGATCGTCACGACTGCGACCGTCGCGCCGATCGTCACGGCCGTGACGGGGTGCCGAGGTCACCGTCGTCGTCGACGGTGCAAAGGTCGCCGCAGGCGCCGGGGCGACGTTCGTCCGTGGGGCGTCGCGTCTCGTGCCGTCATCCGGACAGCCGGCGAGCTGGGACAGGAGCCGGTCGCCGGGGCGCACCGACGTTGCCGTCGGTGTGATGCCCGCAGCCTTCGTCATCCGCTGGACGTCGCGAGACTGCTCGGGCGTGGCGAGCGTGACCACCACGCCGCGGGCACCCGAGCGCGCCGTGCGGCCCGAGCGGTGCAGGTACGCCTTGTGCTCGGCGGGCGGGTCGACGTGCACGACGAGCGAGATGTCGTCGACGTGGATGCCGCGGGCGGCGATGTCGGTGGCGACGAGCACCCGTGAGCTGCCCCTGCTGAACGACTCGAGGTTGCGCTCGCGCGCCCCCTGGGAGAGGTTGCCGTGCAGATCGACCGCGGGAACACCCGATGTCGTGAGCTGGCGAGCGAGCTTGCGTGCGCCGTGCTTCGTGCGAGTGAACAGCAGCGTGCGGTCCGAGCTCGCCGCCAGGTCGTGAATGATCGCCCGCTTGTCGGCCGCCGCGATCGACAGCACGTGATGATCGATGAGCGGTGCCTCGTCGGGCTCCGTGTCGAGCTCGTGCGTGACGGCGTTCGTGGTGTGGCGCCGCACGAGCCCGGCGACGGCACCGTCGAGCGTCGCCGAGAAGAGCATGCGCTGCCCGCCGGCAGGCGTGAGATCGAGAAGGCGGCGCACCGCCGGCAGGAACCCGAGATCGGCCATGTGGTCGGCCTCGTCGAGCACGGTCACCATGACATCGCCGAGCGAGCAGTGCCGCTGACCGATGAGGTCCTCGAGCCTGCCGGGGCAGGCGATCAGGATGTCGACACCGCCGCGGAGCGCGGCAACCTGGCGGCCCTGGCCGACGCCGCCGAACGCTGTGGTGCATGACAGCGACATCGCCTTGGCCAGCGGGGTGATTGCGGCCGCGACCTGCGACGCCAGCTCTCTCGTCGGCACGAGCACGAGCGCACGTGGCCGACCCGAACGGGTGCGGCCGCCGGACGCTGCGAGCGCGGCGACGACGGGGACGCCAAAGGCGATGGTCTTGCCGCTGCCGGTCTTGGCGCGGCCGAGGACGTCACGCCCTGCGAGGGAATCGGGGATGGTTGCGGCCTGGATCGGCCGAGGGTCGTCGATGCCGGTGCGAGCAAGCGCTCGCACGATCGGCTGGGGCACGCCGAGCTCGGCGAAGCCGGCTGCGCGCGCCGAGGCGCGTGAAGGATCGAGGGTGTGCATGGTGGGGGAGAACCTTTTCGTTCGTGTGCTGGGTGGTGGCCGCTGATGCAAGACGAGACGTCGATCGGCCATCGGGCCCGCTCGGAGGCGGGAGACAACACCCAGGCGCAGGAATGCGCCGCACTGAGACCGCGGGGTCCGTGTGGACTCACCGCAATCTCAAGGCTACCCGAACGCACGCGCGACTCCTCCGGTCGCACCTGGCGGACGCCCGTGCGGGCGGCGTCAGGTGAGTTCGACGGAGGGGAGCCACCAGTCGAGGATCGCGTCGATGTCGGCGCGTTGGCGCTCGGCGTTGTCCGCCGCGTCCGTGCGCACCGTGCCGACGTCGGTGCCCGCCTCCTGCAGGCTCGCCTCGGCGTCCTCCCGGTCGAGGTCGAGCCAGTTGTCGATCATTGCCACCGTCACCTCGGGGTGGAACTGCAGCGCCAGGTTGCGGCGCAGCGTGAACGCCTGCGGACCGGCGTCGCTGACGGCGAGCAGCTCTGCGCCGTCGGGCACCGTGCACACGTCGTAGTGCCACTGCATCCACGGGCCCTGCGGGATTCGCGCGGCGTCGAACGTCTCGATCGTCGAGTACCCCACCTCGGGTGCGCCAGCCCGGTACACCTTGCCGCCGTGCGCCGCCGACAGCGCCTGCGCCCCGAAGCAGACGCCGAGCACCGGGAGGCCGGCGGCGTCGGCATCGCGCAGCAGGTCGAGCTCGCGGTCAATCCACGTACCGACCTGCTCGTCGTCGTACAGCGTGTAGACGGCGCCGAGCGGGACGACGAGGTCGAACCCGTCGAGCGGCGGAAAGTCGTCCGTGAACGTCGCGTCGTGCACGCTGCGTCCCATCGCCAGCTCCTGCGACGTCATGCCGCGAGCCTCGAGTGCTTCGCCCAGCAAGCCCGCCAGCGAACCCGGGTCATGTTGCAGGATCA
>JACDGA010000159.1 GCA_013815505.1 Acidimicrobiia bacterium | reverse complement strand
CGGCGCGACAGCCGCATCCGACGCCACCACCGTCTGCGCAAGCACGTCCACGGGACGAGCGAGCGGCCGCGCCTTTCCGTCTTCCGCTCGGCCAAGCATGTCGTGGCGCAGGTCATCGACGACGACACCGGCCGCACGCTCGCCGCGGCGGCGACGACCGAGGCCGACCTCCGCTCGTCGGGTGGCGGCACCGTCGACGCCGCAACGCGCGTCGGCACACTCATCGCCGAACGCGCCAGCGCCGCCGGCATCCGCAAGGTCGTGTTTGACCGAGGCGGTTTCAAGTACCACGGCCGCATCGCTGCGGTCGCCGACGCTGCGCGAGACGCAGGTCTGGAGTTCTGATGGCCTACCAACACAGCAACTACCCGAATCAGGGCAACCAGGGTGGCGAGGGCGAAGGTGGCCTGCGCGAATCCCGCGTGATCACCATCAACCGCGTCGCCAAGGTCGTCAAGGGTGGTCGGCGCTTCTCGTTCACGGCGCTCGTCGTGATCGGTGACGGCAACGGCCGCGTCGGCCTCGGCTACGGCAAGGCCAAGGAAGTGCCGATGGCGATCCAGAAGGGCACCGAGGAAGCCAAGCGCAACCTGTTCGAGGTGCCGCTCGCCGGGAGCACCATCATCCACCCGGTCATCGGTGTGACGGGTGCCGGCCGCGTGCTGATGAAGCCCGCCGCTGCGGGTACCGGCGTCATCGCCGGTGGCGCCGCACGGATCATCCTCGAGGAGGCGGGCATCCACGACGTGCTCTGCAAGTCGCTCGGCTCCGCCAACCACATCAACGTCGCACGGGCGACCATCGCCGGCCTCAAGGCGCTGCAGCGCCCCGACGAGATCGCCGCACGGCGTGGTATCCCCGTCGAGGACTTCGTCCCGAAGGGCCTGCTCAACGCATACAACGAGCGTCAGAAGTCGCTCGCTCGTGCCTCGGCCACGGCGCCGGGAGGCGACGATGAGTGACGACACATCCGGCTCCATCCACGTGCGTCAGGTGCGCTCGGGGATCGGCGCCAAGCCAAAAACGAAGGGAACGCTGCGCGCCCTCGGGCTCGGTCGCATCGGTTCCACGAACACGTTGCCCGATCGTCCCGAGATCCGGGGCATGCTGCGCCGTGTACCGCACCTCGTGAACATCGAGGCGGCCATCAACGAGACACAGGAGCGCTGACCATGCGAGTCGACGAACTGTCACCGGCACCCGGTTCCTCGAAGCCGCGCCGTCGCGTCGCGCGCGGCATCGGCGGCAAGGGCGGCAAGACCGCAGGTCGCGGCACCAAGGGCCAGCGCGCCCGTGGCACCGTCGCGCGCGGCTTCGAGGGCGGTCAGATGCCGCTCAAGCAGCGTGTGCCGAAGCTGAAGGGCTTCAACAACCCGTTCCGCGTCGCCTACCACGGCGTCAACCTCGACACGCTCGCCGAGCTCGGCGAGTCGAGCATCGATCCCGACGTGCTCGTCGCCCGCGGTGTCGTCCGCAAGAGCGACTTCGTCAAGGTGCTCGCCCGTGGCGATCTCGGCGGTACGTCACTGACGCTGAAGGTGCACGCGATCTCCAAGGCGGCCGAGGCTGCGATCACCGAGGCGGGGGGCACGGTGGAGCTGATCCCGCTACCATTCCGCAGCGGCCGTCGCCCTGTGCAGGGCAACCAGTTCGCCAACCGCTGATCCCATCCCGCTGACGTGATCTCCAACCTGCTCAACGCTTTCCGCATCACGGATCTTCGCAACAAGATCCTGTTCACGCTGCTGGCGATCGCCGCCTATCGACTGTTCGCCGCGATCCGCGTGCCGGGCATCGATCACAGTGCGGTCGAGCAGCTTCGCGACCAGGCCCGCAACTCCGGCGCGGTCGGGTTCCTCAACCTGTTCTCCGGCGGGGCGTTCGAGAGCTTCTCGATCGTCGCGCTCGGGATCATGCCGTACATCACGGCCAGCATCATCATGCAGGTCCTCGGCGTCGTGATCCCGAAGCTGGAGGAGCTGCAGCAGCAGGGCGCCGTCGGCCAGCGCAAGATCACGCAGTACACCCGTTACGTGACGATCGCGCTCGCGCTGTTGCAGGCGACCGGGTTGACGTTCATCTTCGGCACCGGCACGGGCCAGGCCTTCTTCTCGTCGGCGCGCAACGTCGACCTCCCGCCGCTGCTGCCCGACGGCATGTGGCCACGCGGCTACCTCATCATCCCCACGCTCGTCGCCGGCACGGCACTGTTGATGTGGCTCGGCGAGCTCATCAGCCAGCGCGGCATCGGCAACGGCATGTCGATGGTGATCTTCGCCTCGGTCGTGTCGGGTCTGCCCTACGGCTACTACTCGTTCCTCGTGCAGGACAAGGTGATCTGGTTCATCGCCATCATCGCCCTCACGATCGGCATCATCGTGGCAGTCGTCTTCGTCGAGCTCGGTCAACGACGGATCCCCGTGCAGTTCGCGAAACGTGTGGTCGGCCGGCGGATGTACGGCGGCCAGAACACCTACATCCCGCTAAAGGTGAACCAGTCGGGCGTGATTCCCATCATCTTCGCCTCGTCGATCCTGTTGCTGCCCGTCATCGGCTCCAACGTGCTCGGCAGCGGCGAGGGTTGGCGCGGCAACATCGCCCGATTCGTCGACGAGTACATCATCAACAGCCAGAACCTCGTGTACGTGTCGTTGCTGGCGGTGCTGATCATCGCCTTCGCCTACTTCTACAATTCCATCGCCTTCGATCCCATCCGTCAGGCGGATCAGCTGCGCCGCCAGGGTGGATTCATCCCCGGTGTCCGGCCCGGTCCCCAGACCGAGCGCTACCTGGCGAAGGCGGTCAACCGCATCACGCTGCCGGGCGCCGTGTTCATCGCTCTCATCGCCGTGATGCCGTACCTGTTGCTGATGGCGGCCGACGTCACCACGTTCCCGTTCGCCGGCACGAGCGTGCTGATCTCAGTCGGTGTGGCCCTCGAGCTGATGCGACAGATCGACTCGCAGCTCACCTTGCGCAACTACGAAGGCTTCCTGAAGTAGGAAAACGGATCAGATGATCCCCGGAGCGAGGCTCATCATCCTCGGCCGGCAAGGGGCAGGCAAGGGTACGCAATGCGTCCGCCTCTCGCGCCACTACGTCGTGCCGCACATCTCCACGGGTGACATGCTGCGTGCCGCGGTGCGCGAGGGAACCGAGCTCGGCCTCGCCGCCCAGAAGATCATGGACAAGGGCGGCCTCGTCGGCGACGACATCATGGTCGGCCTCGTCGACGAGCGGTTGCAGCGCCTCGATGCTGCGAGCCGCGGCTACATCCTCGACGGCTTCCCACGCACCGTCGAGCAGGCGAAGTCGCTCGACGGCATCACGACCGATCGCCCGATCCACGTGGTGATCGACCTCGACGTGCCGCGTGAGGTGGTCGTCGCCCGCATCTCGGCGCGCCGCGTCTGTCGCGACTGCGGCACGAACTACACCGCCACCGGGCGTGAGAAGCAGCCCTGGATCTGCGAGGTGTGCGGTGGCGACGTGATGCAGCGCGACGACGACACGCCCGACGCCGTGCATCGCCGACTCGACCTCTACGAGGAGCAGACCGCGCCCCTCATCCAGTTCTACGGCGACGACGGCCGGCTCGTCGTCGTCGACGGGACCCAGACCACCGACCAGGTGTTCGGTGCGCTCACCGAGGTGATCGAGCGCTCGCGACGATGACCGCCAACGCGCGCCTGGCCTGCGGTTTCGTGTACCCGGCAGGGGTGAGTGAGTCTCGAGAACGGCCGATAACCTCGAGAGTCGGCCCTGCGGGCCGTTACTCGTCTCGTGGCGGGTGGAAAACCAGTCCAACTGATCGAGGAGACTCCCCTGCCGAAGCCGAAAGAGGATGCGATCGTGCTCGAGGGCACGATCGTCGAGTCACTGCCGAACGCGATGTTCAAAGTAGAGCTCGAGAACGGCCATGCAGTGCTGGCGCACATCTCAGGCAAGATGCGCATGCACTACATCCGCATCCTGCCAGGCGACAAGGTCCAGGTCGAGCTCACCCCGTACGACCTCAGCCGAGGTCGCATCACGTACCGCTACAAGTAAGTCAGGCAGCCCAGTGAAGGTCCGTCCAAGCGTCAAGCCGATGTGCGAGAAGTGCAAGATCATTCGCCGGCACGGTCGCGTCCGCGTGATCTGTGAGAACCCGCGCCACAAGCAGCGCCAGGGCTGAGCACCAGGGCTGAGAAGGAACGCATCGAATGGCTCGCATCGCCGGCATCGACATCCCCCGCGAGAAGCGGTTGGAGATCTCACTCACGTACATCTTCGGCATCGGTCGCTCCACCTCACGCAAGGTGTGCGCGGCGCTCGATCTCGATCCCAACGCGAAGGTCTCCTCGCTCACCGACGCCGAGGTCGCACAGATCCGCACCTACGTCGACGAGAACCTGCGCATCGAGGGCGACCTGCGCCGTGAGGTCGACCAAGACATCCGGCGCAAGATCGAGATCGGCTCGCTGCAGGGCGTCCGCCACCGCCGTGGCCTGCCCGTTCGCGGCCAACGCACCCACACCAACGCCCGCACCCGCAAGGGGCCCAAGCGCACCGTTGCCAACAAGAAGAAGGCCGTGAGGAAGTAACGATGGCAACCCCGAAGCAAGGCGCTCGCCGGCCCCGCCGCCGCGATCGCAAGAACGTCGCCACCGGCGTGATCCACATCAAGAGCTCGTTCAACAACACGATCGTCACGGTCACCGACCCCGAGGGCAACGTCATCGCATGGGCGTCGTCGGGCGCCGTCGGGTTCAAGGGCTCACGCAAGTCGACGCCGTTCGCCGCCCAACAGGCTGCCGAGAAGGCGGCCAAGGCAGCGATGGAGCATGGCCTCCGCCGCGCCGAGATCGAGGTGAAGGGCCCGGGTTCGGGTCGCGACACCGCCGTCCGATCCATCCAGAACATCGGCATCGAGGTGCTGTCCATCAAGGACGTGACACC
>JACDGA010000158.1 GCA_013815505.1 Acidimicrobiia bacterium | reverse complement strand
GCACGCACGTGCGTCCCACCGCACAGCTCGACCGAGTGCCCGGCCTCGAGCACGCGCACGATCTCTCCGTACTTGTCACCGAAGAACGCGATCGCACCGATGCGCTCGGCCTCCTCCATCGTCGTCTCGAAGATCCGCGTCGGCGTGTTGGCAAGCGTCTCGGCGTTGGCAATGCGTTCGATCTCGAGGATCTCGGCGTCGCTCACGGCCTCGTAGTGCGAGAAGTCGAAGCGCAGGCGGTCAGGGCCGACGAGCGAGCCGGCCTGCTTGACGTGGTCGCCGAGCACCGCCCGCAGCGCGTAGTGGACGAGGTGCGTGCCCGTGTGGTTGCGCCGGATGGCGTCACGCCGTTCGGCGTCGATATGCGCCGTTGCCAGCTGCCCCGCCTCGATCGTGCCGTCGACGATCTTGCCGACGTGGCGACGCAGGTTCGGCAGCGCAAACGTCGTGTCGAGCACCTCGACACGACCGGTGTCGGTCGTGATGCTGCCGGTGTCGCCGACCTGGCCGCCACTCTCGGCATAGAACGTCGTGCGATCGAGGAACAACTCGACCGCGTCGTCCTCACCGGGCAGTACAGCCAGCAGGCGCGACTCGCTTTCGTCGGCGCGGTAGCCGACGAACTCCGTGACGCCGAACTGCTCGACCAGCTCGCGGTAGGCGTCGAGGCGGGCATCGTCGTCGTCGTGATCGCGGCGAGCGGCCTTGGCACGCTCGCGCTGCTGCGTCATCGCCGTCTGGAACCCGGCGATGTCGACGTTGGTGCCACGCTCGGCGGCGATCTCCTGGGTCAGCTCGAGCGGGAAGCCGTATGTGTCGTGCAGGACGAACGCCGTCTCGCCGCTGAGACCGGTGTCGGTCGCGTCGTCCAGCTCGTGATCGAGGATCGACAAGCCGTTGCGCAGCGTGTGGCGGAACCGCTCTTCCTCGTTGGCGACCACGCCGACGATGTAGTCGCGCTGCTTGGCGACGCCCGGATAGGCGTTGCCCATCACGTCGATCGCCGTCTCGGTCAGCGCCGGCATCACCGCGTCCTGGGTACCTGCGAGATAGGCGAAGCGCACGGCGCGGCGGAGGATCCGCCGCAGCACGTAGCCGCGACCCTCGTTGCTCGGGAACACGCCGTCACCGATGAGCATCGCGCAGCTGCGAGCGTGCTCGGCAAGGACGCGGATGGCGAAGCTGTCGCGATCGTCGTACTCGCCGACGCGGTACGTGCGCCCTGTGAGCGCCGTGGCGCGCTCGACGAGCGGCGCCATCAGGTCGGTCTCCCATACCGCCTCGACGCCCTGCAACAGGCAGACGAGACGCTCGAGCCCGGCGCCCGTGTCGATAGACGGCCGCGGCAGCGGCGTGCGCGTGCCGTCGCGATCCTGGACGAACTGCATGAACACGAGGTTCCAGAACTCCATGAAGCGGTCGCCTGCCGGATCCGCCTGCGGGCCGCCGTCGGGCCCGTAGCTCGGCCCACGGTCGAAGTGCAACTCGCTGTCGGGACCGCACGGGCCCGTGTCGCCCATCTGCCAGAAGTTGTCCTCGTCGCCGAGGCGCTGGATGCGTTCCATCGGGACGCCGACGACGTCGTGCCAGATCTGCTCGGCCTCGTCGTCGCTCTCGTGCACCGTGATCCAGATGCGGTCGCCGTCGAACCCGAACCCTTCGGTGACGAGCTCCCAGCTGTACGGGATGGCGAGCTCTTTGAAGTAGTCGCCGAAGCTGAAGTTTCCGAGCATCTCGAAGAACACGAGATGGCGGGCGTTGCGCCCGACCTCGTCGAGGTCGTTGTGCTTGCCGCCCGCCCTGACGCACTTCTGCGACGCCGTCGCGCGCCGGTACGGGGGCGTCTCGTCACCGAGGAAGTAGGGCTTGAACGGCACCATCCCTGCGACGTTGAACAGCAGGCTCGGATCGTGCGGGATGAGGCTCGCCGAGGGCACGACGGTGTGATCGCGGGCGGCGAAGAACTCGAGGAACGTCGAGCGGATCTCGTCGGTGGTCGGCGGCTCGTTCATGGCACTTCTGATGCTACCGGTGGGCCTGATCCGGTCAGGGGTACGATGCCCGCGCTGTGGCCGACGACGTGCATGAGTGGATCAGCTTCGACGATGCCGACGACGGGCGGACGTGGGTGTTCGACGCCACGTTCCTGCTCTCGAACTACCGCTGCATCTACGGCGCCGGATGCCAGGGCGTGCTCGACGGCCCAAGTGCCGACCTGCAGCAGGGCTGCTGCAGCTACGGCGCGCACCTCGTCGACGAGGAGGACGTCGCCGACCTGGTATCGGCGTTCGTCCGGCTGCGGCCCGACCAGATGCAGTTCTACGACCAGGCGGTGCGAGAGGGATTCCTCGCCGCCGCCACGGCCGACGACGGGTCGCCGGTCACGTCGACGTCACTCGCCGACGACGCCTGCATCTTCCTCAACCGACCGGGCTTCGCGACAGGACCCGGCTGCGCGTTGCACGTCGCCGCCCTCGAGGCGGGCGAGCGACCGCTCGACTGGAAGCCGAACGTCTGCTGGCAGGTCCCGCTGCGCCTCGAGCACAGCCACGACGACAACGGCCACATGACCACACGCCTGCGCGAGTGGAAGCGGCGGGACTGGGGTGACGGTGGCGCCGAGTTCCACTGGTGGTGCACGGAGTCGCCCGACGCGTTCGTCGGCGACGAGCCCGTGTACGTCAGCGTGCGCGACGAGATCGTGGAGTTGGTGGGCGAGGGGGTGTACGCCACGCTCGTGGGGTTGCTCGAGCGTCCGGAGTGGGAACCGTTGGCCCACCCCGTGCGACGTCAGTCGTCGTGATCGTCGTCTTCCTCGAACTCGACGCCGTACTTCTCCGCGAGGCGGGCGTACTCGTCGTCCTCGGCGGCGACCTCCGAGCTCGTGGCGACACCGGACTCTTTCGAGCGGTCGCCGAACCCGAGGTCGAACGCCGCGGGACCTGACTGCTTCAGCTTGCGCGCTTCTTCGAAGCGGCGATGACGACCCTTTTTCACGGATAGGGCTCCCAATCGACTAGTGACGTGACATTGCCTAGGACTCTACCGCCGGGAGTGCGTGCTGACCGCGACCCTGACGGGTTCCCGCAGGTCATCGGGCACGTTCAGTGATCGGATACCGCCGTCAGCACGAGCCGTCCGGCGCCGTCGAACGTCAGTCCCGAGCGACCCGAGACGAGGGCGGCAACGCCGTCGCCCAGCAGTTCCGCACGCCACCCGGCGCGCAGCCGGCTCGACTCTGGAGCGCTGAGCAGCTCGACGATGTCGAGACGCGTGGCCAGCAGCTCCGTGTCGAGCTGCTCGTCGCGGGCAACCTGGCTGATCCAGGCCGAGATCAAGGTCACGGCCGGGCGCATCGATCGGTCGAGCTCGACCGTGCCACGCGGCGCGTCGGGCGGGTCGGCCTCCCTCCCGGCACGGACGGCCTCGAGCAGTCCCTCCGCCAGGCGAGAGCGGCTCAGCCGACCGTCGACGCCTCGCGTCGAGCCGAGCTCCTCGACCGTGGTGGGTTGACGTTGAGCGATGCCGAGCACGGCGAGATCGGCGAGCACGTGGCGGACGGGCTGATCGATCTCGGCGGCACGGCGCTCACGCCACGAGGCAACGGCCTGGGCGACGGCGCGTGCCCGGGGGCGCAGCGAGCGGGCGTCCTTCAGTCGCAGCCACGCCTGTTCGGGCGTGGTGCCCGACACGCGACGCGTGCGCAGCTCTTCGCACGCCTCCTCGACCCACGTGGTGCGCCCGAGGTCGGCCAGTTTCGCGCCGAGCCGGTCGTGCAGCTCGAAGAGGTACGACACGTCGCCGATGGCGTACCGGCGCTGGCTCTCGGTGAGCGGTCGTGACAGCCAGTCCGTGAGACGGTCGCCCTTCGGCGGGCTCGCGCCGACCTCGCGTTGCACGAGGCTGGCGAGCGACGGCGTGCCGTATCCGAGGAACCCTGCGGCGAGCTGGGTGTCGTAGAGCCGGGCCGGGACGCTGCCGACCGTGTGCGTGAGCACGTCGATGTCCTGCTGTGCGGCGTGCATGACGGCGAGAGCCGGCGAGCCGAACAGTCTCGCGAGTGCAGTGACGTCGACGGCGAGCGGATCGACGAGTGCAACGCCCCCCGTGTCGGCGTCGCCCCATGCGATCTGCACGAGCGCGAGCTGCGGGAAGAACGTGCGCTCACGATGGAACTCGGTGTCCATCGCGTAGCGCGGCGCTTCGATGAGGATGTCGACGAGGCCGGCGAGCGATGCGTCGTCGTCGATCCAACGTGCGTCGTCGGTGTCGACGGTGGTCGCGGTCACGTCTCGACCGCACCTCCCGATGCGATCCAGCCCGACGTGCCGCCGGCGACGTTGGTCGCCTCGATGTCGTGCTCGGCGAGGAACTCGCAGGCCTTCATGCTGCGTCCGCCGCTGTGGCAGATGACGAGCAGAGAACCCTCGTCGGCTGCCGTTCGCAGCTCGTCGAGATGCTCGCCGACCGTCGCCAGCGGCATCAGCTGCGCACCGGGTACGTGTCCGCCTGCGTGCTCGTCGGGCTCGCGCACGTCGACGAGACGTGCTCCGTCGTCGAGTGCTGTCGCCAGCTCGTCCACTGTGATCTCTCTGATCGCCACGATTGCGACGCTACTCCCGCAGGTCGCCGGGTGTGTTCACGTTCCGCATCTCGTGCTCTTCGACGTCGACATCGACGACATCGAGGCCGGCCGACTGCGCCGCCGCGACGGCGGCGATCAGCGATCGTTCGCCGGCGGCGAAGTGCCGGCCGAGGACGTCGCCAGCCGCGGGCGTGACGCGCAGCAGCAGGTGTCGTCGCGTGCTCGTCGCGAACGCCACATCACCGCCGGACTGGAGCAGCCGGGCAACCGTGGTGGGCGCCAGCGCGGGGAGGTCGCAGGCGGCGACGAGCACAGCAGCGCCGGATGCGGCGGCGAGCGCGCTGAGCACCCCACCGAGTGGTCCAGAGC
>JACDGA010000157.1 GCA_013815505.1 Acidimicrobiia bacterium | reverse complement strand
CGCCCGTCCGCCGGGTCGTAGATCGTGGTCATCGCCGCATCCGACGCTAATAGGCTGCGTCACCTGATGCATGACGTCACACCCTTCGAACGCGACGCCATGCTCACCTCGTTGCGCAACGGCGGCGAGGTCGACGTCCTCGTCGTCGGAGGGGGCATCACGGGCTGCGGCGTCGCCCTCGACGCGGCGACGCGAGGCCTGCGCACGGCGCTCGTCGAACGCGACGATTTCGCCGCCGGCACGTCGTCGAAGAGCTCGAAGCTCGTCCACGGCGGGCTGCGCTACCTGCAGCAGGGCGACATCCGGCTCGTCTACGAGGCGCTGCGCGAGCGGTTCCGCCTGCGGCGCAACGCGCCCCACCTCGTGCAGATACTGCCGTTCATGATCCCCATACTCACGAAGGATTCAGTTGTGTCGCGCAAGGTTGCGCGGGCACTCGGCATGGCGATGTGGATGTACGACCTGACGGGCGGGTTCCGTATCGGCAAGTTCCACAAGCGGCTGTCGGCCGACGAGGCGTTCGCGCACATGCCGACGACGCGTCGCGACCGGTTGCGCAGCGCCTACCTCTACTTCGACGCCACGGCTGACGACGCCAGGCTCACGCTCGCCCTGGCACAGACGGCGGCGGCCAACGGCGCCACCGTCGTCAACGACTGCGAGGTGATCGGTTTCGGCGAAGACGCCGGTCACGTCCGTGTCCGCGACCGGCTCACGGGCGACGAGATCGTCGTGCGGGCGCGCGTCGTCGTCAACGCCGCAGGGGTGTGGACAGACGAGATCCGCTCGCTGCACGAGGGCGCGCATCCCGGCACGCTTCGACCGGCGAAGGGCGTCCACGTCACGGTGCCCTGGGACCGCGTGCGCAACGACATCGCCGTCGTGATCCCGGTGCCCGGCGACAAGCGGACGCTGTTCGTCGTGCCGTGGGGCCGGCTCGCTGACGGCACGTTCCGGCACAGCTATGTCGGCACGACCGACACCGACTACACCGGACCGCTCGACGACCCGCAGTGCACGGCCGAGGACGTCGACTATGTGCTGCGTGCGCTCAACGCAGCGCTCGACCGGGCGATCACCGAGCCGCTCACACCCGGCGACGTCACGGCGTCCTGGGCGGGCCTGCGCCCGCTCGTGGCGGCCGCCGAGAGCGAGAGGACTGCCGATCTCTCCCGCCGTCACGTCGTGACGACGAGCGCCGACGGGGTCGTGCGCGTCACGGGCGGCAAGCTCACCACATACCGCGAGATGGCCGACGACACGGTCGACGTCGTGATGAAGCGGCTCGGCCGCAAGGGCCGGTCGCGAACGAAGTCGATGCGTCTCGTCGGCGCCACCAAGCTGCCGGCGGAGGGCGTAGCCGACGAGGGACCCGGGCATCTCCTCGGCCGCTACGGGGCGCGGGCGAACGACGTCGAGCGCCTTGTCGACGACGACCCCTCGCTCGGTGGACCCCTCGTCGACGGGCTGCCGTACCTGCGTGCCGAGGCCGTCTATGCCGTGCGCCACGAGATGGCGACGTCACTCGTCGACGTCGTCACGCGCCGCACGCGGGCGCACCTCGTCGATCGTGAGGCGACACGTCGTGCAGCACGTGACATCGCCGAGCTGCTGGCACCGGTCGCCGGCTGGGACGAGTCCGCCGTGACGCGCCAGGTCGACGCCTACGAGGCGCTGTGCGAGCAAGAGGAGCGGGCGAACCGCACCGCCGAGGTGCTGCCCGGGTGACCACCGAGCCGACGGCGCCGATCGAGCTGACGGGCACCGCCGACCGCCTCGCCGGCGAAGTGGTGGCACTCGGCGACGACGTGGTCGCCCAGCTGCAGGCGATCTGCGAGACGATCACCGACGAAGGCGCCACGGCGGAGGCGAGCAGGGACTGGTGGCCGCTGGCGTTGCACTGGGCGCTCGATGGATGCGTCGCCCGTCGCGCCGGCGCCGTGGTGAGACCGACGTCGCGCGACGAGGTCGTTGCGGTCGTGCGCTGCTGCTCGGCGGCCGGCGTGCCGATCACGGCGGCCGGTGGGCGTAGCGGTGTCTCCGGCGCGTCGATCCCCGTGTACGGCGGCGTCGTGCTCGATCTCACCGCGCTGCGCGGCCTCGTCGAGGTCGACGAGGCCTCCGGCATCGTCGGCGTGCTCGCCGGCACGTTCGGACCTGACCTCGAAGCCGAGCTGCGCGAGCGCCACGGGTTGACCGTCGGCCACTTCCCGCAGTCGTTCGAGCTCGCCACGGTCGGCGGCTGGGTCGCCTGCCGCGGCGCCGGGCAGTACAGCACGCGCTACGGCAAGATCGAGCAGATGGTCGTCGGCCTCGAGGTCGTGCTCGCCGACGCCACGGTGGTGCGCACCGGAGGCGCACCGGCGGCGGCCACGGGGCCCGATCTCGGCCAACTGTTCATCGGTTCGGAGGGGATGCTCGGCATCGTCACCACGGTGTGGCTTCGTGCCCGGCCGCTGCCCGAGGTCGAGCGACGAGCGTCGTACCTGTTCCCCACGCTCGACGACGGATTCGAGGCCTGCCGGCAGATCCTGCGCAGCGGTGCGACGCCAGCCGTGCTGCGGCTCTACGACGCCGTCGAGTCGTCGACGCGAGGCGGGGACGCCAGCAACTGTCTGCTGCTCGTGCTCGACGAGGGCGAGCCCGGTCTCGTCGCCGCCACGATGGACGTGATCGCAGCGAGGTGCGCCAGAGGCGTCGAGGCAGGAACCGGTCCTGTCGACGAGTGGTTCGAGCACCGCAACGACACGTCTGCGCTGCAGGCACTGACGCGCAAGGGCTACGTCGTCGACACGATGGAGATCGCCGCAGCGTGGTCACGTCTGTCCGACGTGGTCGCGGCAACGACCAGCGCGCAGATGGCGGTACCGCACGCGCTCGTGTCGTCGTGTCACCTGTCCCACAGCTACCTCGACGGCGCCTGCCTCTACTTCACGTTCGCCGCCAAGCCGCCCGCCGACGCCGTCGAGTCGACGTACGTGGCGATGTGGGATGCCGGTCAGCGGGCGGTCCTGGCGTCCGGCGGCAACCTCTCGCACCACCACGGCGTGGGGCTCAACCGGGGAAGGTTCGCCGCCGAGGCGCTGGGCGAGGGTCATGCCGTCCTCGCCGCCGTCAAGTCCGCGCTGGACCCCGGCGACATCCTCAATCCCGGCAAGTTCGGACTGCCGTCACACCATGGAGACCCTGGATGGCCGTGACGGAGCGTCGCTCGCAGATCGCGGTCGGCGGCTCGATGGTGCTCGACGTCCCGGCGCTGCGCGCCGGCGGTGGCGTCGCGCTCGTGTTCGCCATCCCGTTCTCGATCGGCGCCCGGCTCGCCGCCGACAACGACGACAGCGGGCTCGCCGTGTGGCTGACGCTCGGGGCGATCGTCGGGTTCGTCATCGGCGCCGGTTGCGCGGCGTGGGTGCAACCGCTCGGCACGCCGTTGATCCACGGCATCGTGACGGCGTCGGTCACCTATCTCCTCGCCCAGGCGGTGTTCGTCGTCGTGCGGCTCGTCCGTGGCGAGGACGTGCGCTGGATGGCGCTCGTGTTCAACCTCACCGTCGTCGTGTTCGCCGGGCTCGTCGGAGGGATGCTCGGCCAGCGGCTGACGCAGCAGGGCTTCCGGCCGTGAGGGGTGTTCTACTCGTCGTCGACGTCGGCACGACGGGACTGCGCGCAGCCGTGCTCGACGGCGACGCCACGATCCGCCACCTGCGCTACCGGGCGTTCCCGCCTTCGACGCCGTTCCCCGGCCTCGTCGAGGTGGATGCCGTGGCGCTCGCCGGCGAGGTGCTCGCGGCCGTGCACGAGGTGTTGGACCAGCACGAGGGACCCGTCGACGCCGTCGGGATCACCGATCAGCGGGCCACCACGATCGTGTGGGATCGTGCGACGGGCGAGCCGATCGGGCCGGGGCTCGGCTGGCAGGACCTGCGCACGGTCACCGAGTGCATCGTCGCCGCCGCCGAGCACGGTCTCGCGCTCGCCCCGAACCAGTCGGCGACGAAGATCGCCTGGCTGCTCGACCACATCGACGGTGCCCGTGACCGCGACCTCTGCTTCGGCACGGTGGACTCGTGGCTCGTGTGGTCGTTGACGGGCGGTCGCCACCACGTGACCGACCACTCCAACGCATCCGTCACTGGTCTGCTGCGGGTCGACGGTTCGGGCTGGGACGAGCGGGTGTGCGAGACGCTGCGGATCCCGATGGAGATGCTGCCGTCGCTCGTCGACACGGCGGGCAGTGTCGTCGCAGAGGCGACGGTGCTGCCCGGCTCGCCACCTGTCACGGCGATCGTCGGCGACCAGCAGGCATCGCTCGTCGGGCAGGGTTGTGTCCACGTCGGCATGGCCAAGATCACGTTCGGCACGGGCGGCATGCTCGACGTCTGCAGCGGCAGCGAGCCGCCCGCACAGGCTGCTCGCACGCACCACGGCACGTTCCCGCTCGTCGCCTGGTCACGCGACGGCGAGCTGATGTGGGCGCGCGAGGCCATCATGCTCGCCGCGGGATCAAACGTCGACTGGCTGCGCGACGACCTCGGTCTGTTCGCCGAGAGCGACGACAGCGAAGCGCTCGCCGCGTCGTGCGACAGCACTGACGGGGCGATGTACGTGCCGGCGCTCCTCGGTCTCGGCACACCACGATGGGACTACGGCGCGAGGGGGACGCTGGTTGGTCTGACACGGGGTTCCACGGCGGCGCACGTGACGAGGGCCGTGCTCGAAGGCGTCGCCCACCGTGGCGTCGACCTGATCGAGGCGGCCGAGGCGGACGTCGGGTCGACGATCGCCTCACTGCGGATCGACGGTGGCATGAGCCGCAACGGGGTCTTCGTCCAAGCCCTGGCCGATCTCGCCGGCCGTCCGGTCGAGGTGTCACCCGTCGTCGAGGCGACCACGCTCGGCGCCGGGTATCTGGCCGGTCTGGGCGTCGGGACGTGGTCGGGGATGGACGACATCGCTGCGTCATGGTCGCC
>JACDGA010000156.1 GCA_013815505.1 Acidimicrobiia bacterium | reverse complement strand
GGTGGTGGCTTCGCTGGTCCTGGTGGGCCGCCGCGTCCCGGCGCCGGTCGTCCTTCGGGCCAGCGCCGCCCGCCGCGCCGCGGCGCCCGTCGTCGTCGCCGTCGCGACCGTGACGAGCTGCAGCCTCAGGCAACGGCGTACACACCGAGCGATGCTCCGGTCCCCAGCGAGACGGTCGTCATCGAGCGTGGCGTCTCGGCCCAGGAGTTCGGCCCGAAGCTGAACCGCACGTCGGCCGACGTCGTGCGCTTCCTGCTCAACCACGGCGAGATGATCACGGCCACCATGACGCTTGCCGACGAGCAGATGGAGCTGTTCGCGCTCGAAGTCGGTGCCGACATCCTGCTCGTCGAGCCCGGTCAGGAAGAGGAGATGCAGCTGCAGTCCCTCTTCGACGACAGCGACGACGAGGACGAGGAGCTCCAGGCGGCGCGGCCTCCCGTCATCACTGTCATGGGTCACGTCGACCACGGCAAGACGACGCTGCTCGATCGCGTCCGCTCGGCCAACGTCGTCAGCGGCGAGGCCGGTGGCATCACCCAGCACATCGGCGCCTACCAGGTCGATCGCGACGGCCAGGAGATCACGTTCATCGATACGCCGGGCCACGCTGCCTTCACGCAGATGCGCGCCCGGGGCGCCGAGGCGACCGACATCGTCGTCCTCGTCGTCGCCGCCGACGACGGCGTGATGCCCCAGACGATCGAGGCCATCAACCACGCACGATCGGCAGACGTGCCCATCGTCGTCGCGGTCAACAAGATGGACCGCGACAACGCAGATCCCCAGCGCGTGCTCACCGAGCTCGCCGCTCAGCAACTCGTCCCCGAGTCGTGGGGCGGCGACACCATCGTCGTCGAGATGTCGGCCGTCAACGGCGAAGGCGTCGACGACCTGCTCGACCAGCTGCTCGTCGTCGCAGAGCTCGAAGAGCTCACGGCCAACCCGAGCGGCCGGGCAAAGGGCATCGTGCTCGAAGCGAACCTCGACGTCGGCCGCGGCCCCGTCGCCACGGTGCTCGTCGACAAGGGCGAGCTCCACCCCGGAGATCCCATCGTCGCCGGAGCGGCGTGGGGTCGGGTGCGAGCGATGTTCGACTCCAACGGCGACCCCGTCAAAGTCGCAGGTCCTTCGACGCCGGTGCAGGTGCTCGGCCTCCAGTCGGTTCCCCAGGCCGGCGACGAGTTCCGTGTCGCCCCCGACGAGAAGGTCGCCCGCGCTGTCGGCGAATCACGCGAGTTCCGCCTCCGCCAGCGCAACCAGCGCGGCGACGCGAGAGTGAAGACGGGCGTGAAGCTCGAGGACATCTTCAACCAGATCCAAGCCGGCGAACGGGCCGCACTCAACCTCATCCTCAAGGCCGATGTGCAGGGTTCGCTCGAGGCCGTGACCGAAAGCCTCCGCAAGCTCGAGCGTGACGAGGTCGAGCTGACGTTCGTGCACCGCGCCGTCGGTGGCATCACGGAGAACGACATCTCGCTCGCCGCCACCACCAACGCCACGATCCTCGGCTTCAACGTTCGCCCCGACCGCAAGGCGCGGACGCTGGCCGAGTCCGAGAACGTCGAGATCCGCACCTACGAGGTCATCTACAAGCTGCTCGAGGACATCGAGCAGGCGATGCTCGGCATGCTCGCTCCCGAATTCGAAGAGGTCGTCACAGGCGAAGCCGAGGTGCGCGAGATCTTCCGGGTGCCGCGCATCGGTGCCATCGCCGGTTGCTACGTCCGCTCCGGCGTCATCACGAGAGGTTCGAAGGTTCGCTTCCTACGTGACGGGACGATCATCTGGAAGGGCGCGATCAACTCGCTGCGACGCTTCAAGGAGGACGCTCGCGAGGTGCGCGAGGGGTTCGAGTGCGGCATCGGTCTGTCCGACTTCCAGGACCTCAAGCCGGGCGACCTCATCGAGACGTACGACGAGCAGGAGATCGCCCGCACCTGAGCGGGCGCATCCCTGACCGATGGCACAGCGGCGGCGTTCCGGGCGTGACGGGCACACGCGGTCCGCGGCGCGCACCATCGAGACGTTGCGCGAGATCATCGCGGAAGAGCTGGTACGCATCGACGACGAGCGCCTCACGTTCGTCACGGTCACCACGATCGACGTCGACGCCGAGCTCAACCGCGGGGTCGTGTTCTTCGACTCGCTCGACGGGCCCGAGCGCGACGACGAGATCGTCGCCGCGTTGGACGAACTGCGACCACGGCTGCAGAGCGCCATCGCCCGCCAGATCCGTGCTCGCAAGACCCCGGTGCTGGTGTTCCGCCCCGACGAGGTGCTCCGCTCGGCTGAGCGGATCGACGACATCCTGCGCACCGACGGCGACGGGCCCCCTCCCCACGCCGACCCCTCCGCCGAGTCCTAAGTGGCGCCGCTCCGTCGATCAGGCGTGACGGGGCGCTGACGTGGCGAGACGCCGCCCGCCGACCGTCCACGGGGTCTGCGTCGTCGACAAGCCAGCGGGTGTGACGAGCCACGACGTCGTCGCCATGCTGCGCCGGCGCTTCGACGAGCGACGTGTCGGGCACGCCGGGACGCTCGATCCCGACGCCACCGGCGTGCTCGTCGTCGGCGTCGGCGACGCGACGCGGCTGCTGCGGTTCGTCAGCGAGTCACGCAAGCGCTACACGGGCGAGGTGGTGCTCGGTGTCGAGACATCCACGCTCGACGCATCGGGCGACGTGACGGCGACCCACGACATGTCGGCCGTCACGGTCGACGACGTGCGGCGCGCTGCCACGCAGCTCACGGGAGTGATCGAGCAGGTCCCGCCCATGGTGTCGGCGCGGAGGGTCGGCGGCGTCCGCCTCCACGAGCTCGCTCGTCAGGGCGTGGAGGTCGAGCGTGAGGCCCGGCAGGTGACGATCGGCCGGTTCGACGTGACGGCGGCGGTGCCCGGCGTCTTCGCCGTCGACGTCGAGTGCTCGTCGGGTACGTACATCCGCACGCTCGCCGCCGACCTCGGCGCGCTGCTCGGCGGCGGCGCCCACCTGCGCAACTTGCGACGGACGATGGTCGGCAGCTTCGACATCGCGGAGGCGGCATCGCCTGATGCGTGCGAGTTGCTGGCGGTGGAGACGGCGGTGCGGGCGCTGGCGCGCGTCGAGGTGGATGACGGCACGGCGACGATGGTGGCGCACGGACGCGTCATCGACGCCTGGGAGGGCGAGGGTCCGTGGGCGGTCGCCGACGTGCACGGCAACCTTCTCGCCGTCTACGAGCGGTTTCGTGACGGCTCGGCGAAGCCGTCGGTCGTGCTGGCGGGCGCGGCGGAGCGGTAGGTTCCTCCCATGCGCGTGGTGACGGATCCCGTCGCGCCGGTGTTCGGGGACGAGCGGAGCATCGTCACCATCGGCTCGTACGACGGCGTCCACCTCGGGCACCAAGTGGTCATCGACCACGTCCGACGCGTCGCCGCCAGTCGTGGGGCGAGGTCCGTCGTCGTCACGTTCGACCGTCATCCGGCGAGCGTCGTGCGCCCCGAGTCGGCGCCGAAGCTGCTGACCGACGCCGACCAGCGGCTCGAGCTGCTGACGGCCACGGGGCTCGATGCCACGATCGTGGTGACGTTCGACGGCCGTCAGTCGCTCGAGGAGCCCGAGGTGTTCGTCGAGCGAGTGCTGGTGAACGCCCTCGCCGCCGAGGTCGTCGTCGTCGGCAGCGACTTTCACTTCGGTCATGACCGTCGTGGCAACGTCGACCTGTTGACCGACGTCGGAGAACGTAACGGGTTCGTCGTCGAACCGGTCGACCTGCTGGCACGGCCCGACGCTGTGGAGGAGCCGGTGAGCAGCACCGCCATCCGCCGGGCGCTCGCCGGCGGCGACGTCGATGTCGCCGAGCGCATGCTGGGCCGCCAGTTCGAGGTCCGCGGCGTGGTCGTCGAGGGCGATCGCCGTGGTCGCACCATCGGGTTCCCGACGGCCAACGTCGAGGTGCCGAGCGCGATGTGCCTGCCGGCCGATGGCGTGTACGCCGGGTCGTACGAGCGCCCGGCCGGCGAGACGCGTCCGTGTGCGATCAACGTCGGCCGGCGACCCACGTTCTACGAGCATGCCGAGCACTCACTGCTCGAGGCGCACCTCATCGACTTCGACGGCGACCTCTACGGCGAGCGCGCCCGGGTGCGCTTCGCTCACTTCCTGCGCAGCGAGCGCAAGTTCGACGGCATCGATGCCCTCGCCGAGCAGCTCAAGCGCGACGTCGACAACGCCCGCATGCTGCTCGCCTGACGCACCCGCCTCGCCCCCGCCATCTGTTCTGAGTCACGAACAACGCCGGACCTCGGCGTTGTTCGTGACTCAGAGATCGGGCCCCGCTTCTGAGTCACCGCAAAGTCCGGGACTCGGCGTTGTTCGTGACTCAGAGCGAGGGGCGGTGCGGGGCGGAGGGAGCTGGTGGTCAGGTCGCGAGGTCGCCGTGTTCGCCGGCGTCGGCGGGGTTGCCGGTCATCCGGGCGCGCAGGAGGCCGATGGCCGTGCCGAGGCGGCCGCTGGGGCCGTCCCAGTACTCGCCGTTCGCCGCCTCGACGTGCAGCACGGCGAGACCCGGATCGTCCGGCCCGCTGAAGAACGAACCTGCAGCAGGGTTCCACAGCCGGTCGATCTCGTCCCGATCGGTCGACAGCGTCACCGGCCCGTTGAGCGAGACGTACGTGTTGCGGCGCTCGTCGGCGACCGTGACGTGCACTCTCGCCGTTCCGGCGGCGATGGCCTGTGCCCACTCCGTCTCCTGGTCGACGAGGAAGTCGAGGCACTCCTCATGGACAGCGACGCACGTGAGTGGGCGCGACGAGTGCTCGTCTCCGATCATCGTCATCAGCATCACGATCACGGGGGCTTCCAGCAGGTCGTCGAGTGCCTGTGCGCCGTCGGTCGTCGTCATCTCGTCTCCTTCGTCGGGTCGATGGCCAAACAGTGCCCGACGAGTCACGCCGTCAACCTCGCCGTCCCAGCGTCGGTGTCCGGTTATCCGCCGTGCGCTGGACGGATAACCGG
>JACDGA010000155.1 GCA_013815505.1 Acidimicrobiia bacterium | reverse complement strand
GTCGGTGTCTTCCGAGACGAGCACCCGTCGAGGGTCATCGACATCGTCCACACCGCCGGCATGAAGGCCGCACAGCTCCACGGCAACGAGAACGCCGCTGCCGTCGCCGACGTCGCCAAGCACGTGCAGTGGGTCGTCAAGGCGTACGCCGCCGGTTCGCCACGGTTGCGTGATGCCGGGTCGCTGGCGACCGACCTGATCCTGCTCGACGCCCCGAGTCCGGGATCGGGGCAGCTGTTCGACTGGCACCTCGCCGCCGACGTGCCCGAAAACGTGCGCGTCATCCTCGCCGGCGGGCTGACCCCCGACAACGTCGCAGAGGCCATCGCCACCGTGAAGCCGTGGGGTGTCGACGTCGCCTCGGGCGTCGAGCGTGACCCGGGGCGAAAGGACCCGCTGAAAGTGAAGCGGTTCATCGAGCGAGCGCGGGACGCGGCACCGACGCCGCACCTCGGACCGGACGAGATGCCGTTCGACTGGTCCGACGACTGGTCCATGCGATGATTGGCGCCCGGGTGATGGGCGACCCCGGTCGTACGGGCCGGTTCGGCGAGTTCGGCGGCAGGTTCGTGCCAGAGACGCTCGTTCCCGCCTGCGAAGAGCTGGAGGCGGCGTTCCGTGACGCCTGGTCCGACGCCACGTTCCGCGCCGAGTACGCCGCGATCCTGCGCGACTACGCAGGACGGCCGTCACTGCTGACAGAGTGCGCCAACCTCTCGGCACAGCTCGGCATCCGGCTGCTGCTGAAGCGAGAAGACCTCAACCACACCGGCTCGCACAAGATCAACAACGTGCTCGGGCAGGCGCTGCTGGCCGTGCGCATGGGCAAGCCGCGACTGTTGGCCGAGACGGGTGCGGGGCAGCACGGCGTGGCCGCCGCCACAGCGGCCGCGCTGATGGGACTCGAATGCAAGGTGTACATGGGCGCCGTCGACGTCAAGCGTCAGGCGCTCAACGTCTACCGGATGCGGCTCCTCGGCGCCGAGGTCGAGGCCGTGGAGAGCGGTTCGAGGACGCTCAAGGACGCCGTCAACGAGGCGCTGCGCGACTGGGTGGCGACGCTGGGCGACACGCACTACTGCCTCGGCTCGTCGATGGGACCGCACCCGTACCCGTTCATGGTGCGTGAGTTTCACCGTGTGATCGGTGACGAGGCACGGGAGCAGTGCCAGGCGCTCACCGGCGGCGATCCCGACGTCGTCGTCGCCTGCGTCGGTGGCGGGTCCAACGCGATCGGCATGTTCTCCGGGTTCGCCGACACGTCGGCACGCCTCGTCGGCGCCGAGCCTGCGGGCGGCGCAGCGGTCGGCCATGGCGCCCCTGGCGTCGTCCACGGGATGCGCAGCTATCTCATCCAAGACGAGTTCGGTCAGGTCGAGGAGGCGCAGTCGGTGTCGGCGGGCCTCGACTACCCGGGCGTCGGTCCCGAGCACTCGTACCTCCACGCCATCGGGCGATCCGAGTACCCGTCCGTCACCGACGACGAGGTGCTCGACGCGTTCGAGCTGCTCGCCCGCAGCGAGGGCATCATCCCTGCGCTCGAATCGGCACACGCGCTGGCGTGGGTCGTGCGCGAGGCGGACTCGCTGCGCGGCCAGACGGTGCTCGTCAACCTCTCCGGGAGAGGCGACAAGGACGTCGAGCAGGTGATGGGTCTGCGTGGGGTCGAGCCCGGGTGAACGCCGTGACGACCCACGAGGCCGGCGCCTTGGAAGCGGCGCTGCGGGCGCGACGCGACGGCGGGGCGAAGCTGCTCGTGCCGTACATCACGGGGGGCTATCCCGGGTGGGAACGGGCGGTGGAGGCGGCCGTGTCCGCCGGAGCCGACGCGATCGAGATCGGGATCCCGTTCTCCGATCCCGTGATAGACGGCCCCATCATCCAACAGGCGTCGCAGGCCGCGCTCGACGACGGGGCGACGCCCCCGGCGATCCTGACCGCCGTCTCACGTCTCGACGTCGACCGGCCGCTCGCGGTGATGACGTACTACAACCTCGTCCACCACGAGGGCCACGAACGCTTCGCCTCTCGACTCGCCGAGTCGGGCATCGCTGCGTGCATCGTCCCCGATCTCCCGCTCGACGAGAGTGGGCCGTGGTGTGAGGCCGCAGATGCCGCAGGGGTCGAGACCGTCATGCTCGCTGCGCCGACGGCATCCGACGAGCGCCTCGGCCGCATCGTCACCCGCTGTCGCGGTTTCGTCTACTCGGTCGGTCTGCTCGGCGTGACGGGCGAGCGGGCGTCCCTGGCGGCGACGGCGACCGAGCTGGCGGCACGCCTCATGCCGCTCACCGACTTGCCGGTGCTCGTCGGCGTCGGCGTGTCGGATGCGGCTCAGGCAGCGCAAGCCGTGCGCGTCGCCGACGGCGTGGTGCAGGGCGCCTCTGTGATGCGCCGGCTGATGGAATCCGGACCCGACGCCGTCGGCGACTACGTCGCCGAGGTGCGCGCCGCCATCGACGGTCGCCGGTCATGATCGAGCTGCCGAGGCCGGCCGACGTCCTCCCTCACCGGCCGCCGTTCCTGTTCGTCGACGAGCTCGTCTCGCTGTCTCCTGGCGAGCGGGCGACCGGTCGGTGGACCCTCACCGGCGACGAGTGGTTCTTCGCCGGGCACTTCCCGGGACGCCCGACGCTTCCCGGCGTGTTGATGTGCGAGGCGATCGCCCAGGTCGGTGCAATTGCAGTGCTCACGGACGATCGCTTCGCCGGCAAGCTGCCGTTGTTCGGCGGCCTCGACGGCGCCAGGTTCCGCCGTCAGGTCGTACCTGGCGACACGCTCACGCTCGAGGTCGAGCTCGGCCGCATGTCGGCCCGCGCCGGAAAGGGCACCGGCCGCGCACTTCTCGACGATGCGGTCGCCTGCGAGTGCCAGTTGCTGTTCGTGGTCGTCGACGCCTGAGCGACGCCTGAGAGCGATCTACGTCGCCGGGCCGAAGAGGATGGAGCCGTTGTGGCCGCCGAAGCCGAAGTTGTTGGACATCGCCGGCGACGGTGACCACGGTCGTGGTTCACCCGTCACGACGTCGATGCCGAGCTCGTCGTCGACGTGCTTCGTGTTGGCGGTCGGCGGGATCAGCTCGTGGTGGATCGACAGCAGCACCGCCGCCGCCTCGAGCGCGCCTGCGGCACCGAGCGCGTGTCCGGTCACGCCCTTCGTCGAGGTCACCGGCGGTCCGTCGGCGCCGAACACGGCTCCCACGGCGGCCGCCTCTGCGGCGTCGTTCAGCGGCGTCGACGTGCCGTGGGCGTTGATATGTCCGATCGCGTCCGGTTCGAGGCCGGCGTCAGCGAGCGCGAGGCGCATGCATGCGATCGCACCGGTCCCCCCGGGAGCCGGCGCCGTGATGTGGTGGGCGTCGGCGTTGCTCGCCGAGCCGAGCACCTCGGCCATGATGTCGGCGCCGCGGGCTTCGGCGTCCTCGTACGCCTCGAGGATGAGCACCGCCGCACCCTCACCCATCACGAACCCGTCGCGCTCCACGTCGAACGGGCGGCTCACGCCCGCCGACGACAGTGCGGTCATGTTGCCGAACCCGGCGAGCGCCGTGGCCGTGCCCGCCGACTCGCTGCCGCCGGTGACGGCTGCGTCGCACACACCCCACGCGATGAGCCGTGCGGCGTATCCGATGGCGTGCGTGCCAGCAGCGCAGGCGGTGCAGATGGTCTCGTTGGGCCCGCGCAGCCCGTAGCGCATGGAGATCGCTGCGCCCGACGCGTTGGGCATCATCATCGGCACGAGGAACGGCGAGACCCGGCGCTCACCCTTGTTCTGGCGTATCTCGATCTGGTCTTCGAGCGTGCGCAGCCCACCGACCCCGGTGGCGAACACCGTGGCGATGCGGGCGTCGTCGACGGGCGGGCGGCCGCCAGAGTCGAACGCCTCGGCCGCGGCAGCGAGCGCGAACTGCTCGACGCGGTCGGCACGACGGGCGTCCTTCGGCGAGTCGAACCACGGCGTCGGGTCCCATTCGCCGAACTCGACCGACCGTGTGCCCGTGATGCCGGGGCCGAGCAGGCCGTCCCAATACGCCGCGGCGCCGACACCACACGGGGCGACGACGCCGAGCCCCGTGACGGCCACCCGACGTGGCTTCATCCGACACCGTGGGGGCTTGCGCCCCCACACCCCATCGACGCCCGGCTCGCTGGCGGTCGCACGGTCGTGATGAGCTCGCTCCGCTCCCTCATCCGACACCGTGGGGGCTTGTGCCCCCACACCCCATCGACGCCCGGCTCGCTGGCGGTCGCACGGTCGTGATGAGCTCGCTCCGCTCCCTCATCCGAGCTTGGACGTGACCAGCTCGTAGGCCTGCGCGACCGTTTCGACGCCTTCGAGTTCTTCCTCGGGAACCGAGATGTCGAACTCCTCCTCGAGCGCCATGACGAGCTCGACGAGGTCGAGGCTGTCGGCGTCGAGGTCGTCACCGAACTTCGCCTCGGGGACGACCTTGTCCTCCGAGACCGACAGCACCTCGACGGCGCAGCGCTTGAAGCGCTTGAACAGTTCCTGATCCACAGTTCCTCCTGTGCGAGTAGGTCAGCAGTGTTTCACACACCGAAGCGTCTGGTCAGTGTCCCATCCCGAGACCACCGTCGACGGGGATCACGGCACCGGTGATGTACGCCGCGTCGTCGGACGCAAGGAATGCGGCGACTCCGGCGATCTCCTCGGGTCGTGCGACGCGTCCGAGCGGGACCGCGGCAGCGAGCTCGGCCTGGCGTGACTCGCTGACGGTGGCGAACATGTCCGTCGCCGTCGCACCGGGGGCTATGACGTTGACGGTGATGGAGCGCGACCCCAGCTCGCGGGCGAGCGAGCGGGCGAACCCGACGAGGCCCGCCTTCGACGCGGCGTAGTTGGCCTGGCCGGCGGACCCGAGCAGCCCGACGACCGAACCGAGGAGGATGATCCGCCCCGATCGGGCACGCAGCATCGCCCGGCTGGCGCGCTTCACGACTCGGAACGTGCCGACGAGGTTCGTGTCGACGACGGTGGCGAAGTCGTCGTCGGACATCCGCAGCAGCAACATGTCGCG
>JACDGA010000154.1 GCA_013815505.1 Acidimicrobiia bacterium | reverse complement strand
GACGCTCGTCGCGCTCGGCGCCGAGGTGCGATGGGCGAGCTGCAACATCTTCTCCACCCAGGACCATGCCGCGGCAGCGGTCGCCATCGGCCCCGACGGGACGGCGGAGGATCCCAAGGGCATCCCCGTGTTCGCCTGGAAGGGCGAGACGCTGGAGGAGTACTGGTGGTGCACCGAGCAAATGATGACGTGGCCCGGCAGTGACGGTCCCAACATGATCCTCGATGACGGTGGCGACGCCACGATGCTCCTGCACAAGGGTGCCGAGTTCGAGCGCACCGGAGAGGTGCCGGATCCAACGTCGGCCTCCAACGAAGAGCTCGCGATCGTGCTCGGTGTGCTTGCCCGCTCGCTCAAGACCGACCCGTCGAAGTGGTCGCGCATGGCGAAGGACATCAAGGGCGTCACCGAGGAGACGACGACGGGCGTCAAGCGCCTCTACAAGATGGCCGATCAGGGTGAGCTGCTGTTCCCCGCGATCAACGTCAACGACTCCGTCACGAAGTCGAAGTTCGACAACCTCTACGGCTGCCGGCACTCACTCGTCGACGCCATCTGTCGCGCGACCGACGTGATGATCGGCGGCAAGACGGCGCTCGTGCTCGGCTACGGCGATGTCGGCAAGGGCTGCGTGCAGAGCCTGCGTGGCCAGGGTGCCCGCGTCCTCGTCACCGAGATCGATCCGATCAACGCGCTGCAGGCGGCGATGGAGGGGCTCGAGGTCGTCGTGCTGGAAGACGTCGTCGGCGAGATCGACATCTTCGTCACGGCAACCGGCAACGCCGACATCATCACTGTCGAGCACATGCACGACATGAAGCACAACGCGATCGTGTGCAACATCGGCCACTTCGACAACGAGATGGACATGTCCGGGCTCGCTCGCAGCGGCGCCACCCGTGACGAGCTGAAGGCCGGCACCGACCTCTGGACGTTCGACGACGGCCACGCCGTCATCATCCTCGCCGAGGGCCGACTCGTGAACCTCGGCTGCGCCACGGGCCACCCGAGCTTCGTGATGAGCTGCTCGTTCTCGAACCAGGTGATCGCCCAGATCGAGCTGTTCGCCAACACGGCTACCTACCCGCTCGGCGTCCACGTGCTGCCGAAGCGTCTCGACGAGAAGGTCGCCCGCCTGCACCTCGATGCGCTCGGTGTGAAGCTGACGAAGCTCTCCGACGAGCAGGCCGAGTACATCGGCGTCGAGCCCGGTGGCCCCTACAAGCCCGAGCACTACCGCTACTGACGTTCGCCACGAGTGGCGCCCTGAGGCCCAGCGCTGCAAGCGCTTCCAGCGCTACGTTGGCCCTGCACGATCGCGCTAGCGTGCGGCGATGGCAACCGTCACGCTCGAGGGCGTCAACAAGGTCTATGAGAACGGCTTTCACGCCATCCACGACCTCAACCTCGACATCGCCGACGGCGAGTTCCTCGTGCTCGTCGGCCCGTCCGGATGTGGCAAGTCGACGGCGCTGCGGATGATCGCCGGGCTCGAGACGATCAGCGGCGGCGACATGTCCATCGGTGACCGCGTCGTCAACGACGTCGAGCCGAAGGACCGCGACATCGCGATGGTGTTCCAGAACTACGCGCTGTACCCGCACATGACGGTGTTCGACAACATCGGCTTCGCGCTCAAGCTCGCACGGATCCCGATCGACGAGATCGACACGCGAGTGCGTAAGGCGGCGGCGATCCTCGAACTCGAGCCGTACCTCGACCGCAAGCCCGGTCAGCTCTCTGGCGGCCAGCGCCAGCGCGTCGCCATGGGGCGTGCCATCGTGCGTCAGCCGGCCGCGTTCCTCATGGACGAGCCGCTGTCGAACCTCGACGCCAAACTGCGCGTGCAGATGCGGGCGGAGATCGCCCGGCTGCAGCGCGAGCTCGGCGTCACGACCTTCTACGTCACCCACGACCAGGTCGAGGCGATGACCATGGGTGACCGAGTCGCCGTCATCAAGGACGGCTACCTGCAACAGGTCGACACACCGCAGCGCCTCTACGACAACCCGGCCAACGTGTTCGTGGCGGCGTTCATTGGGTCGCCCTCGATGAACCTCTACGACGCCGAGCTCACCGTCGAGGGCGACGGTGGCTCGGTGAAGCTCGGTTCCGAGAGCTTCTCGCTCTCGCGCGATTCCATCGCGAAGAGCCCCGGGCTGCGCAACTACCACGGCAAGCACCTCATCGTCGGCATCCGGCCGGAGGACTTCGAGGACGTGACAACATCGGAGGACGTCGCCGACGACCGCAAGATCCGCGCCACGGTCAAGCTCGTCGAGGCACTCGGATTCGAGCTCATGGTGCACCTTGCGATCGACGCCAAGCCCGTCAACTCCGGCGATCCCGACGCTCCCGACGAGCTTCCTGGCGAGGGTGCGGCCAACGCCGTCGCCCGCTTCGGGCCGCGGTCGCGGGTGATGGTCGACGACTCGATCGAGATCTCCGTGACGACCGAGAACGTGCACTTCTTCGACGGCGACACCCGCGAAGCCATCGCCGGCTGAGCCCAACCAACAGGATCCGGCCGTTCTCAGCCGCCGTTCGTGCGGCACCGTACGCTCGCCATCGATGGCCGCTCCCGACACTCATGACGAGGTGCCCTGGTGGCGCGAGGCGGTCGTCTACCAGGTGTACGTGCGCAGCTTCGCCGACGCCGACGGCGACGGGATCGGCGACATCCCCGGCATTCGCTCACGCCTCGCCCACCTCCACGCGCTCGGCGTCGACGCCGTCTGGCTGACGCCGTTCTATCCCTCGCCCCAAGCCGACGGCGGCTACGACGTCGCCGACTACCGCGACGTCGACCCGCTGTTCGGTTCGCTCGACGACTTCGACGGGCTGGTCACCGATGCTCACGGCCTCGGGCTGCGCGTCGTGGTCGACATCGTCCCCAATCACACGTCGAGCGCGCACGAGTGGTTCGTCGCCGCACTTGCGAGCGCGCCGGGCAGCCGTGAGCGAGCGCGGTACCTGTTCCGCAACGGCTGCGGCGAGGGTGGCGACGAGCCGCCGAACGACTGGCAGAGCCGGTTCGGCGGACCGGCCTGGACGCGGGTCGACGACGCCGCAGCGACGCCGGGCCAGTGGTACCTGCACCTCTTCGACGACGCCCAACCCGATCTCGACTGGACGAACGACGAAGTCAAGGCGGAGTTCGAGTCCGTGTTGCGCTTCTGGCTCGATCGTGGCGTCGATGGCTTCCGCATCGATGTCGCACACGGTCTCGCCAAGGACCCCGCAATGCCCGACCTCGGCGAGGCGGCCGGACACCGGCCTGTGGACACCGCAGGCCACCCGCACTGGGATCGTGACGAGGTGCACGACGTCTACCGATCGTGGCGCAGCGTGATCGACGAATACCCCGGCGCGCCGGCGTTCGTCGGCGAGGCGTGGGTGCCGAATCCGGAACGCCTCGCCCGCTACGTGCGCGCCGACGAGCTGCACACCTCGTTCAACTTCCACTTCCTCGAGGCGAAATGGGACGCATCGTCGATGCGGGCGGCGATCGACGAGTCGCTCGGTGCGCTCGTCGATGTCGGTGCGCCGGCGACGTGGGTGCTTTCGAATCATGACGTGACGCGCCATGTGACGCGCTACGGCGGTGGCGACGTGGGGACACGCAGGGCGCGAGCCGCGGCACTGCTGATGCTCGCCCTGCCCGGCAGTGCCTACGTCTTCCAGGGCGAGGAGCTCGGCCTGCCCGAGGTGACCGCCCTGCCCGACCACGCCCGCCAGGACCCGACGTTCCGGCGCACGAACGGTGCCGACGTCGGCCGTGACGGCTGCCGGGTGCCGATCCCGTGGTCGGGCGACGCGCCGTCGTACGGCTTCGGCCCGGGGGCTGCCTCGTGGCTTCCGCAGCCTGACGAGTGGGCGGCGCTCGCCGTCGCCGCGCAGGAGCGCGACGAGGGCTCGATGCTGCACCTGTACCGCGACGCGATCGCGCTGCGCAGGGCGCTGCCGGCACTCGGCGACGGCGCGATGTCGTGGCTCGACACCGAACCCGGTGTGCTGGCCTTCACCCGCGACCCTGGGTTCGCCTGCGTCGTCAACTTCAATGGTGCACCGGCTGCGATCCCGACCGCACTGTCCGGCGGTGACGTGCTGGTCGCCAGCACCCCATTCGACGGCGGTCTGCTCCCCGCCGACACCGCCGTCTGGCTGCCCTGAGCCCGAGCGCGCTGTTCTGAGTCACCACATACACCGAGTCTCGGCGTTGTTCGTGACTCAGAGTCGGGACCGTATTTCTGAGTCACCGCATACGTCGAGACTCGGCGTTGTTCGTGACTCAGAGATCGGTCCGGGCCCCGTCGGTGGCGGACGGACGGGACGGGTCAGGGGAGGGGTTGGCCTTCGGAGGCCTGGACGACCGCGTAGACGTCGGCGCGGTCGAGCTGCACGTCGAACGCAGCGAGCGATGCGGTGACGCGCTCGGGTCGCTGCGTCCCGACGATCGCAACGGGGCGCGCAGGGTGGGCGAGCGCGAACGCCAGCGCCACGGTGGCGCGATCGGTGCCCTTGCGCTCGGCGAGTCCGTCGAGCACCGCCAGCAGCTCGGGTCGCACGCCCTCGCCCGTGGCGAGGGAGCCACCGCCGAGCGGACTCCACACGAGCGGCACGAGGCCGAGGCGCATGCAGGCGTCGAACGTCCCGTCACGCAGTGGGCCGAGGTGCGTGGCCGAGTACTCGGGCTGGTTCGTGACGAGCGGGAACGGCAGGTGGGCGGCGAGCGCGTCCACCTGCGCCGGCGTGTGGTTGGACACACCGACCTCGCGGATCTTGCCGGAGCTCCGCAGCTCGGCGAGCGTCGCAGCGACATCGGCCGGGTGCGTGAGCATGTCCGGACGATGGATCTGGTACAGGTCGATGACGTCGACACCGAGTCGGGTGAGCGACGCCTCGCACGCCGCCGTCAGCGCGTTCGGGCTCGAGTCGTACGGAGTCGGGGGAGCGATGCCGCCCTTCGTGGCGAGCACCATCCGTTGCCGCAGTGACGGCGTCCCGGCGAGCACTCTGCCGAGCAGCTCCTCGCAGGC
>JACDGA010000023.1 GCA_013815505.1 Acidimicrobiia bacterium | reverse complement strand
AGTGAACGCCCGCTGACGCGCGACGTCTTTCGTACGGTGGCGTTGTGATCACCGTCGGCATCGACGCGGCGATGCGCTGCGAATGAGTTCCTCTCGGCGATACACGTTCCCGGCGATCGCTGCGGCGACTGCTCTCGTTGCCGTGTCGGTCGTCGTGTACGTCGTGGGTGGGTCGGACGACGACGACACGAGTGCTCCTCTACCCTCCGAACCGGCGTCGAGCGTGCAGGTGACCGGGACGACCGGTCCGACCACGACCACGACCACGACTGCGACGCGTCCGCCGCCGCCACCGTTCGTCGGTCGCGGGGAGCTGGTCGCCACGGTGCACGACGGAGCGTGGCGGCTCGACGTCACCGATCGAGACCGTGCACCGGTGCTCGCTTCGGTCGCCAGCGGCGGCATCGTCGTCACAACGCCGGACGGCGTGGCGCGGAGTACGAACATCGAATCCACGCGCGCGTCGGGCGACGGCATCGTGGCGACGGTCGCCACGGACAGCGACATCCGGCTGCGGGTCCGCATCCGCCCGGCGGGCGAGGGGGTGTTGGCGGTCGCGGTCAGCGCCAAGGGCAGCAACGTCGAGCGGATAGCCCTCGATCTGCGCGCCCGGCGTGGCGAGCGGTTCTTCGGATTCGGGGAGCGGTCGAACGCCGTCGAGCACCGTGGCCGCACGGTCGAGAACCGGGTGCTCGACGGTCCGTACCGCGCCGACCAACTCGACGTCGTCAGTGGTCTCGTCCCCGAGCCGGGCTTCAGCCGCCGCCGCGACGCCACGTACTTCCCGGTCCCGTGGGTGCTGTCGAGCCGTGGCTACGGCGTCCTCGTCGACAATGACCACACCAGCCGCTTCGAGCTCGCCGTGCCCGGCCGGACGCACCGCTGGCGCACGGAGGTCGACGCCAGCTCGCTGCGTCTCCGGATCTTCGCCGGGCCGACGCCAGCAGAGGCGCTCGAGCGAATGACGGCAGCGATCGGCCGCCAGCCCGCGGCGTCGACACCCGCCGTGTTCGGCCCGTGGTGGCAGGCCAGCGACGACGAGGACACCGAGCTCGCTGCCCTGCGCACCGCCGGCGTCCCGATGTCCGTCGCCCAGACCTACACGCACTACCTGCCGTGCGCCGACCACCGTGGCCGGCGAGACGACGAGCGTGCCCGCACGACCCGGCTGCACCGAGCGGGTCTGGCCGTGACGACGTACCTCAACCCGATGGTGTGCACCGGCTTCCCGACCGTGTACCGGCGCGGTGTCGCCGACGGCGCCTTCACGCAGACCCGCCGCGGCGAGCCCTACCGCTACCGGTACTCGACGGCGACGCAGTTCGATGTCGCCCAGTTCGACTTCTCGACGCCCGTCGGCAGCCGGCTGTTCGGCGACGTCGTCGAGCTCACCGTCGCCGACGGGTACGACGGCTGGATGGAGGACTTCGGCGAGTACACGCCCACCGACGCAGTCTCTGCTGACGGCACGCCCGGCGACGAGATGCACAACCGCTACGTGGAGCAGTACCACGCCAGCGCGGCCTCCGCCGCCGGAAGCGCACGGCGACCGATCATCCGCTTCAACCGTTCGGGCTGGACCGGTGCGATCGAGCACTCGCAGGTCGTGTGGGGAGGCGACCCGACGGCTACGTGGGGCTTCGACGGGCTGCGCTCGTCGGTGCTCGCCGGGCTCGGCATGGGAATGTCGGGCGTCAGCACGTGGGGGTCGGACATCGGCGGCTTCTTCATCTGGTTCGACGACCGGCTCACCCCAGAGCTGCTGCGCCGCTGGATCCAGTTCGGCGCCTTTTCGGGCGTGATGCGGCTGCAGGCAGGCGGCATCGAGCTCGGCCAGGCACCGAGGGCGACGATCCTCGACCCTGAGGTGCTGCCGACGTGGCGCCGCTACGCCCGGCTGCGCACACAGCTCTACCCGTACATCGCCGGTGCCGACGAGCACTACCGTTCGACCGGACTGCCGATCATGCGCCAGCACCTGCTGACGCACCCAGACGATCGGGCAGCGGTGGCGAGCGACGACCAGTACCTGTTCGGCGCCGACCTGCTCGTCGCCCCCGTCGTGCGCCCTGGTGCGCGGCGACGTTCCGTGTACCTCCCCGAGGGCGAGTGGATCGATCTCTGGCGCTCCACGTCGATGGATCGAGACGGGACGCTGCACCTTCGACGCACCGAGCTCCGCGACGGCGGACGACGTGTGGATGTGGCTGCGCCCGCCGACGAGGTCCCGATCCACATCAGGTCCGGTGCCGTCCTGCCGATGCTGCCGGTGGACGTCGACACGCTCTCCGGATACGGACGTGGCAACCCTGATGTCGTGCGACTCGCCGATCGCCAGGACGAGCGGCGGCTGCTCGCCTTCCCCGGCCCCGACTGGAGAGGCGCCCTCGGCGCCGGCGAGTCGATGTCGTCGAGCGTTGACGGCGACCGCTGGACGCTGACGCTGCGGCCCAGTCGTCCCCGCACCTACCAGCTCGAGGCGACACTGGACTGGTTGAGTGACGGTGGGGAGGTGTGCTCGGTCACTGCGGCGGGCTCCTCCGTCGGGTTCACCACCGACGACGGCGTGCTCTCGACCCAGTTCGCGATCGACGGTGACGGCGAACGAGACATCGACGTCGTCGTCCGGCGCTGCAACTGACCCCGAGACGGCACGATCAGGCCGCGTGGGGTCGATCGATCCCTTCGGACACCGCAGCACGGGTGCCGGGGAGGGGCCCGAGCGGCGTCACGATGGGATCGGTCGAGGGGGTGCCCGGTGCGGGTGGCCAGGTGGCGACGGAGGGCATCGGTCGTCGTGACCACCAGCGGCGACGACCGCGAGGGGCACGGCCCGCACGGCGCTGCTCGGCCTCGGTGAGGAGTTCGTCGTGATGCTGACGGGCGAGCTGCTGGGCGGTGTCGAACGAGATCATGTGCATCGTGGTGTCCTCTGTTTGATCGTGTTTGATCGTGTTTGATCGTGTTTGATCGAGTCGGTCACCATCGAACATATGGATGATTGTGGTCAGTTCGAGTCCGCAATGTCCGCCAGAATGAGGTGGCGATGGACACACCGGCACGCCTCCTGCGACTGCTCGTGCTGTTCTCCACCCGCCCGTCGTGGCGGGCCGACGAGCTGACCGAGCGCCTCGAAGTGACGTCGCGGACGCTGCGGCGCGACGTCACGAGGCTCCGTGATCTCGGCTACCCGATCGAGAGCACGACGGGGCGATACGGCGGCTACTCGCTGGGGAGCGGTGGCCGCCTCCCTCCGCTGCTGTTCGACGACGACGAGGCGGTTGCGATGTGGTCGGCGCTGCGCCACGTCTCCATCAGCGCCGACCCGATGCTCGGCGAGGCCGCCGTGTCGGCACTGGCGAAGCTCGGCGAGGTGCTGCCGAGCGGCCTGCGTGAGCGGATCGATGCACTCGGCGACGTGACGGTCGACCTTGCCGTCGGCAGCGGTGGCTCCGAGCCGATCGCAGCGATCGACACGGCCACGCTGACAGCGCTGGCGAGCGCATGTCGCGCCGAGCTGCGGCTGCGGTTCGAGTACCGCACCGGCGAGGACGTCGTCGGCCGCCGTCATGTCGAGCCGCATCGACTGGTGTCGCTGCGGCGCAGGTGGTACCTGGTTGCGTGGGACCTCGATCGCGACGCATGGCGGACGTTCCGCGTCGATCGGGTCACGTCACCGGTGCTGACAGGTCAGCGTTCGGCGCCGCGCCAGCACCCCGATCCGGCGGGCCTCGTGTCAGAGGGTGTCGCCGTGCGCGTCTACGAGGTGCAGGCGACGGTGCTCGTGCACGCCCCACCACACGTGACGCGGCGCGAGATCGGTCCGTCGATGGGGGTGATCCGCCCCGGCGGCGAGGGCGACGAGACGACGATCGTCTCGATCGGCGGCGACAACGACTGGCTCGCCCGCTACCTCGTCGGCCTGCCGTTCCGAGTCGAGGTCCTCGACCCGGTCGAACTACGAGCAGAGATCCGCCGACTCGCCCGCCGCCGCATCCGCGAACACGCCTGACCCACCACCGTCTGGGCGGGATTCCTCCCATCTCACGTTCTGGGCGGGATCCGTTCCAACTGCTGGAACCAATCCCGCCCAGACTCAGGAGACAGCGAGGTGCAGTGCGTCGTCGACGACGTCGACGGTGATCGTGCCGTCGTCACCGACCTTTCCCTCGAGGATCAGCATCGCCGCCTGGTCGCCGATCTCGCGCTGGATGACGCGCTTGAGTGGGCGGGCACCGAATGCAGGATCGAACCCATCGCGGGCGAGGCGCTCCTTCGCCGCCTCGGACACGTCGAGCGTGATGCGGCGGTCGGCGAGCCGGCGCCGCAGCGACTCGAGCTGGATGTCGACGATCCTCGTCAGGTCGGTCTCGGTGAGTGAGCGGAATCGCATGATCTCGTCGACGCGGTTGACGAACTCGGGCTTGAAGAAATCGAGAGGATCACCCTGCAGGTTGGAGGTCATGATCAGCACGACGTTGGTGAAGTCGACGGTGCGGCCCCGCCCGTCGGTGAGGCGGCCGTCGTCGAGCACCTGCAGCAACGTGTTGAACACGTCGGGGTGCGCCTTCTCGATCTCGTCGAGCAGCACGACCGAGTACGGCCGGCGACGCACGGCCTCGGTGAGCTGACCGCCCTCGTCGTAGCCGACGTAGCCGGGAGGCGCCCCGATCAGGCGGCTGACGGAGAACTTCTCCATGTACTCACCCATGTCGATGCGCACCATCGCCCGGTCGTCGTCGAAGAGGAACTCGGCGAGGGCGCGTGCGAGCTCGGTCTTGCCGACACCCGTTGGGCCGAGGAACATGAACGAGCCGATCGGACGGTTGGGATCCGAGAGCCCCGCGCGACTGCGGCGGATGGCGTTGGCGACAGCGGTGACGGCGTCGTCCTGGCCGATGACGCGCTCGTGCAGGCTCGACTCGAGCTGCACGAGCTTGGCCGTCTCGCCCTCCATCAGCCGGGTGATCGGGATGCCGGTGGAGCGGGCGACGACCTCGGCGATGTCCTCTGCGTCGACCTCCTCTTTCAGCATCCGCTGCGATGTCTGCAGCTCGGCGAGGTGCGCCGTCGCTTCCTCGACGCGCCGTTCGAGCTCGGGGATGCGGCCGTAGCGGATCTCGGCGGCGACGTTGAGGTCGGACTCGCGCTCGATCTGCGTGCGCAGGCCTTCCAGCTCCTCTTTGAGCGTACGGATGGCGTCGATCGCCTGTCGCTCCTCGTCCCAGTGGCGCCTCATCTCGTGCACCTGGGCGTTGAGCGAGGCGAGCTCGTCGCGTAGCGCGTCGAGTCGCGCCGTCGACGCGGCGTCGGACTCCTTCTCCAGTGCGACCTGCTCGATCTCGAGCTGCAGGATGCGCCGCTCGACGACGTCGATCTCGGTCGGCATCGAGTCGATCTCGATACGCAGCTTGCTCGCCGCCTCGTCGACGAGATCGATCGCCTTGTCGGGCAGGAAGCGCGACGTGATGTAGCGGTCGGACAGCACGGCTGCGGCGACGAGAGCGGAGTCCTGGATGCGCACGCCGTGGTGCACCTCGTAGCGCTCGGCAAGGCCGCGCAGGATGCCGACGGTGTCCTCGACCGTCGGTTCGCCGACGTAGACCTGCTGGAACCGCCGCTCCAGCGCTGCGTCGCGCTCGACGTACTTGCGGTACTCGTCGAGCGTGGTGGCGCCGATCATCCGTAGCTCTCCGCGGGCGAGCATCGGCTTGATCATGTTGCCGGCGTCGATCGCACCTTCCGCACCACCGGCACCGACGATCGTGTGCAGCTCGTCGACGAACGTGACCACCTCGCCCTGCGCGTCGGTGATCTCCTTCAACACGGCCTTCATCCGCTCCTCGAACTCGCCGCGATACTTGGCGCCGGCGAGCATCGACGTGATGTCGAGGGCGACGAGACGCTTGTCCTTCAGCCCGTCGGGCACATCGCCGTCGGCGATGCGGCGGGCGAGCCCCTCGACGATCGCGGTCTTGCCGACGCCGGGCTCACCGATGAGCACCGGGTTGTTCTTCGTCCGGCGCGAGAGCACCTGGATGACCCGGCGGATCTCGTCGTCACGGCCGATGACCGGGTCGATCTTGCCGTCACGGGCACGCTGGGTGAGGTCCTGTCCGTACTTCTCGAGCGCCTGGAACTGTTCCTCGGGGTTCTGCGACGTCACACGGTGTGAGCCGCGGACCTCGGCGAGCGCGGACAGTAGCTCCTCACTGCCGACGCCGACGCGGTCGTGCATCGCGAGCAGCAGGTGCTCGACCGAGAGGTAGTCGTCGCGGAGGTCCTTGCGCGATTGCTCGGCGCGAGAGAACACGCCGTCGAGCTCGCGCCCCAGGCGGGGCTCGTCACCGCCGTGGGCGCGGGGCAGCCGATCGACGCCCTCTTGGGCCCGGTTGCGCACCATCAGCGGCGCCTGGCCGAGCTTGGCGAGTACGGCAGTCACGACCGTTTCGTCCTGTCCGGTCAGCGCGACGATCAGGTGGTCGGGCGTCAGCTCGGGGTTGGCATTGCGCTTCGCCTGGTCGATCGCGGCGGCCAGCGCCTCCTGTGTCTTGACGGTCCACTTCTTCGGATCGAGTGCCATGTGGTTGCGTTCTCCTGAGCAAAAATCTTGAGTGCAAGTGTATCAAGTTCGGGATGGCGTCCGGATCGTCAGAGTTCGGCGACGTGTGCCGACAGCCAACCCGCCGCCGACCCGCCCCAGCCGTGCGAGAGCGACTTGTACTCGGCGACGTCGTCGGGCAGCTCTCCGAGCGCAGCGGCAAGCCGCATCGCGTCGTCGGTGTCGCCAGCAAGCGATGTCAGCGGTGTGAGGTACGTGCGGATCGTGAACACCACCACACCCGTGGTCGGCAGCCGGCGGATCGTCTCGCGCTCGACGCGCAGGTGGAGGTTGGCCGGGTCGCCGGCGCCGAGTCCGGGCGGCGCCGTGCCGTCGACGGGCTGGTAGCGCTCGGGGCTGTCGAGCACGGTCCAGCCGAGGCGCCAGAACGAGCGCTCCGGCGTGAGCCGAGCGAACACGGCATCGATCGGCTCGCCGAGCTGCTCGTTGAGCCCAGGCACCGGCTCGTGGACGCCGGCGAGCGACTTGCCGAGCTTGGAACGCAGGTCCCAGCGGTTCGGGAAGCAGATCGAGCCGCCTCCGAACACGAGACCACCGGGCCGATCGACGAGCAGGGCGATGTCCTCGTCGACGAGGCGACCGGCGAGGTCGAGCTGGTGCAACTCGGCCCGCGACATGCGTTGCCCCGCTGCGACGACGGTGTCGCCGTCGACGGCGTACCAGTTCGGGAAGTGGGCGAGCAGGTGTTCGAGCAGCGTGTCGAGCACCTCAGTCGCTTCGGGTTCGATGCCGTCGATCGCGCCGAACACGGTGTCGTGGTGTGCGGCGGCGAGCCGGGCCTTCTCGGCGAGGATCGTGCCATGGTCGTCGCCGACCTCGATCCACTGGGCGAGATCGAGCGGTCGCAGCCCGAGTCGCCACCGGAACGTCCCACCGACGAACGGGCGGTACGGCTGCTGCGGCGAGCTCGCAACGGTCACTCGATCGAGCGTACGACGCCGGCAGCCCGCCTTCGGCGCCGCCGGCGCGGTCTGGGCGGGATTCGTGGCAACAGTTGGAAGCAAACCCGCCCAGACCGTCGAATGGGAGAGATCCCGCCCAGACGGTGGTGGGGCTGGGTTGCGAGGCAACAGGGGGGTCATCCGCGGTCGTGTCACACCCCCTCGGTACGGTCGCCATTGATGCCGTCGACCGCCACCACCGCCTTCGTGTGCCACGCCACGTGGCGCGACCGCGGGCTGCACGTCTGGGGTTGGGACGGCGAGCGCCCCGCACCGGCCGGTTGGTTGCTGCGCACGATCGGACGCCACGTCCCCGACGTCGAGCGGCCCATCCGCAGCGACGGCAGCCGCGCCAACGCCGTCGTCCGCCTGTCCGTGCCCGTCGAACCCCACGGCACGCTCACCGTGTCGTCCATCCGCATCGACGCGCCCGACGTGGCCGGCTGGATCGGCGCCGCCCTCGCCGACCGCGACGCGGCGAAGTCCGATTCGGTCATCTGGTTCGGCCAGCTCGCGGTCCTCGCAGCAAAGCTCGTGGCCGCCGGTCGGGTGCTGCCGAGCATCGTCACCGAGCGGGGTCGCGTCGCCGCGCGCTGGACGCCGATGCTCGACGGGGTGAGCCACACGGTCGACGCACTGCACGCGGCTGCGCCGCTCGTCTGCCACCGTGGCGAACCTGACGTCACGGGCGACGCGTTGGGCCAGCTCGTCGACGCGATGGCTCGCCAGCAGCTGGCCGAGTCAGGCTTCGCGCCGCCGCCACCCGGCGCCGACCCGACGGCGCGCCTGCACCACGGTGTCGCCCGGGCACTCGCAGCCGCCGATCCCCGCATCGGCCGCCACCCCGCCACCGAGGTGCGTCGCCTCGACGTCGCGCTGCACCGTGCCCGTCGTCGCGTCGACGGCCTGCCGGTTGCCGTCGCCCGACTCCGGCTCGATCCGCCCGACGACCCCACCGAGCCCTGGTGGGTGCAGCTGCAACTCGTCGACGACGACGATCCCGGACGCTGGTGCAACGCCGCCGACGTGTGGCAGGCGACGCCGCTCGCGGTCGACCTCGCCGGCCGGCCCGATCACCTCTCGGTCCTCGCCGAGGTCGCCAGGACCGCCGCACACCTGCTGGCCGACGAGCTGGCGCAGCTCGCGTCGTGGTCGGGCGAGCCCGAACCCGACGAGATCCCGCTCGAGGTCGGCGAGGTGCCGGCCTTCCTCGATCGCGCCGCACGACGCCTCGCACGACTCGACATCGAACTCATCGGCCCCGAACGCCTGGTGCACGGCACGCCGCGCCTGCACGCCGTGGTCGACGACGCCGAGTCCGACGGTGAGGGTCCGTCGAGGGGCCGGCTCGGTCGCCAAGCGGTCATCGAGTGGTCGCTCGTCGTCGACGACGGAGAGGGCTCCCACACGCTCGACGACGCCAGCCTCGCGCGAGCAGCCGCCGCAGGCGCACGACTGATGCACCAGGGCGGCCGGTGGATCCGGCTCGACCCCGACACCGTGCAGGCGGCCACCACCCGACTGCACACGCTGCGCGAGACGAGACGCCGCGTCGACCCCGCCGGCCTGCTGGCGCTCGCCGCCGAGTCCGTCGGCGACGGCATCGCCGGCGGCGCCACCGCCACGCCGGATTCCACGCCGATCTCGCTCGAAGCCACACAGGGTTGGGCGATGGAACTGCTGTCGGGGCTCGGCGACGATCAGCTCAGCGAGGCCGTCGCGCCCGAGTCGTTCGTCGGCACGCTGCGGCCGTACCAGTCGCGCGGGCTTTCGTGGCTGCGCCTCCTCGCCGACATCGGCGTCGGCGGATGCCTCGCCGACGACATGGGTCTCGGCAAGACGGCCACCACCATCGCCCACCTCGCCGGCAAGCCGGGACCGCACCTCGTCGTGTGTCCGCTCAGCGTCGTGCGCAACTGGCAACAGGAGTGCGCCCGGTTCGCCCCGTCGCTGCAGACCCGGATCCATCACGGCGCCGTGCGTGAGCGCGCCGAGCAAGCCTCGCTGTTCTCCATCACCGACGACGATGTCGTCATCACGACCTACGGCGTGCTCACGCGCGACCTCGACACCCTGCGCGCGGTGCAATGGGGCACGGTCGTGCTCGACGAGGCGCAGGCGGTGAAGAACTCGTCCACCATCGCCGCCCGCAGCGTTCGCGCCCTCGTCGCCGGCCAGAAGATCGCCCTCACCGGAACACCCGTCGAGAACCGGCTCACCGATCTCTGGGCCGTGCTCGACGCCGTGAACCCTGGGCTCCTCGGATCCAAGCGTCGTTTCCGCGAGGAGTTCGCCAACCCGATCGAGCGCCACGACGATCGCCTCGCGGCGAGCCGCCTCCGGGCGCTGACCCGCCCGCTCGTCCTGCGCCGCACGAAGTCCGATCGCAGCCTCGTCCCCGACCTCCCCGACAAGATCGAGAAGGTCGCATGGGCGACGCTCACCGACGAGCAGGCCGTGATGTACCGCCAGGTCGTCGACGAGCTGCTCGTCGATGCCGACCGCGAAACCGGCATGCGACGGCGCGGCATCGTGCTCGCCGCCATCACTCGCCTCAAGCAGGTCTGCAACCACCCGGCGCATGCCCTCGCCGACGGCTCACGCCTTGCGCAGCGCAGCGGCAAGCTCAACCGGCTCGACCAGTTGCTCGGCCACATCCTCGACGTCGACGGACAGGCGCTCGTGTTCACGCAGTACACGGCGATGGGCGTGCTGCTTGCGCAACACCTGCGCGAGCAGACCGGCCAGGCCGTGCCGTTCCTGCAAGGTTCGGTCAGCGTCGCAGCTCGCGCCGACATGGTGGATCGGTTCCAGTCGGGCGCCGATCGCGTCCTGCTCATCTCGCTGCGCGCCGGGGGCACGGGGCTCAACCTCACGGCGGCGTCACACGTCGTCCACTACGACCGCTGGTGGAACCCTGCCGTCGAGAACCAGGCCACCGACCGTGCATGGCGCATCGGGCAACGCCGCACCGTCATGGTGCACAAACTCGTCACCGAGGGCACCGTGGAAGAGCGCATCGCCACGGTCATCAACGACAAGCGCGCCGTCGCCGACGCCGCAGTGGGACACGGCGACGGATGGATCTCCGAGATGACCACCGCCGAACTGGCCCGGCTCGTGCGATTCGACCCCAACGGTGACCGACCGTGAAGCCCGGGCGGATCTTCGGTCGCGACCTGCCGGGACAGTTCATGGCTGCACGGCTGCGAGCGGTCACGTCCGAGCTGTCCACGCCCGAGCGCGTCGCCCGCGGCCGTGAGTACGCAGCCACCGATGCCGTGCTGTCACTCGACGTCCACGCCGGCGAGGTCACGGCCACGGTGCTGGGATCACGTGCACAGCCCTACGAGGTCACGGTGCGCGTCGCGCCGGGAGACGGACCGCCCGCCCGCGGCGAGGTCGACGCCCGCTGCACGTGTCCCGACGAGCCCGAAGCCGCATGGCTGCTGTGCAAGCACGCCGTGGCCGCACTGATCATGCTCGCCGGCGAGGTCGCCCACGACCCCGATCTGCTGGTGCGCTGGCGGCGTCCTCGCGCCGGTGGCGACGATGCAGCGTCCACCATCACCGAGCCCGCAGCCCCGCCGGCGCCAGCGCCTGTGGATGCCGACGCAGCGCTGTCTCGTGCCGTCACGATCGACGCACTCGACGCCATCTTGCGCGTGCCCGACGGCGCCGTCGTGCCAGAGATCCCCGATCTCGAGCCACTTCCTGGCGCAACGCTCCCCGGTGATCTCGATCGTGCGCTGACACTCGCGCTCGACGTGCTGCGGGGCGAGCGCTGCCCGCGCGAGACCGAGTTGGATGTGTCAGGCTGACGCCGCGCGAACACCGCGTCGATCGTCCACGTCACATCCAGGTGTCCCCCACCCGCTCGACCACCACGGCCACGCCGCTTGCACCGCACCAAGGAGTCCCACCGCCATGCCGCCCCCGCCGTCACGACCTGCCGTCGCGGCCGCCGTGCTCGTCGGGTCGATGCTGCCCCTTGCCTGCTCCGAAGAGCGCGACAGCGACTTCGACAGCGGGCGCGCCTGCCAGCTCGGACGTCGCCTCGTCACCGCCGTCGTCGACGGCGATCATGGTGACGTCGGCCGCGAGATCGAGAACCTCGCCGAACTGCCGGGCATTGCCGATTCCGACCTCGACGTCGACGCCATCGAGTCGCTCACCGATGGCGACCTCGACCAAGGCGTGGCCGACGACGTGATCGTCGAGTTCCAGTCCGTCGACGAATGCGAGATCGAGATCGACACATGAGCACCGCTCGCACTGCGTCTCCGCCGGCGAGCCGCCGCCGACGCCTCGCCGCGGGTCTCGCCGCCCTGCTGGTCGGCGTCACTGCCTGTGGTGGCGGCGACGACGATGGACCCAGCGGACTCGGTCGCGCGTGTCGCAACGTGGAACGCCTGCTCGAGGCGGTCTCGGTCGGCGATCGCGACCTCGCAAACGACGAGCTCGACCGGCTCACCGATCGCGACGAGATCGCCGAGCGCCTCGACGTCGACGACATGGACGATGCCGTCGAGAGCGCCGACGTGGACGACATCGAGCAGGCGGTCGACGGACTCGGGTGTGACCTCGACCTCGACGTCGACCCCGATCCGACCGACCCCGATCCGACCGACCCGGATCCGACCGACCCCGATCCGACCGACCCCGATCCGACGGACCCCACCGACCCCGATCCCACCGACCCCACGACCACGGACTCCACCACCGACTCGAGCACCGACTTCACCCTGCCGAGCCCACCCACCGACCCTGCGCCGACGGATCCCACGACAGCGACCACCACGGCCACGACACCTGAGATCACGTCGGCGACGGTGATCACGAATACGTCGGTGCCGACCTCTCCCCCGCAGAATGACCCAGCCAGCCCGGCGCTCATCCCCGTCGACGTCGACGCGCGCGAGGGCGGCGACACCGGCCCGAGCGACCCACGTACGGCGCGTCAGGTGGTCGACGAGTTCGGCGTCGCCAGCATGCTGGTACCCGAGGGTCCCCACGTCATCCGGGAGTTCTCGATCTCACGCGACTTCGGTGAGTTCGACAGCTCGTTCGACCGCATCGCGTACAGCTTCGCCAGCGAGCTCGCATCCCGAGAGGTGTTGAAACGGTTCCGTCGGGCGATCGCGTCGACGGGCGACTACTCGTTCACCGAAAGCCAAAGCGAGACCAGCATCGACTTCACTGCATCGCCGCGCGAGTTCGACGACCCGCTCCC
>JACDGA010000153.1 GCA_013815505.1 Acidimicrobiia bacterium | reverse complement strand
CATGTTCGACGAGCAGCGGCTCGGCGTCGGCGAGGCGCTCGACGGCGTCGGCATGGCGGCGGTCGAACAGTGCCGGCAGCACGCGGTTGGCGACGACCGCAGCCACGGCGACGCCACTCTCACGATCGAGGCGCTCGAGCAGCTCGATCGTCTCCGTCACGGGCATCTCCTCTGGCGTCGTGACGACCACGAGCCCGGTGACGGTGTCGTCGTGGAGGATGTCGATCATCCACTGCGTCTGGTCGCGGACGAGACCGACCTGGACGAGGTCGGCGATGACGGCCGGCGCGTTGATTTGCGAGACGATGTGCCCCGATGCCTCGGCATCGACGATGACCGTGTCGTAGTTGTGCTCGCGCACCTCGTAGCAGAGCTTGCCGACCGACAGGATCTCTTTCACGCCGGGCGCCGCGTCGGCGACGAAGTCGAACGTCCTGGCGAGCGGCCCGATCCTGCCGACGAACGGCACACGGACGAACAGCCGGAGGTACTCGCGCAACGAGTCCTCGGTGTTCATCGCCATCGCCTCGAGGTTCGCTTCGATGCGACGCGGGTCGAACTTCAACTCGGCCACCTCGTACGCCGCGGCGAGTGAGCCCTTGGCGTCCATCTCGCACACCAGCGTCGACCGACCCGAGCGCGCCGAGAGCTCGCCCAACGCCGCTGCGACCGATGTCTTGCCGACCCCTCCCTTGCCGGTGACGAACACGAGCCGGAGGTCGAGCAGCGGCGTCGTCACGGCTGCGTCACTCCGTTCACGCCCACTTCGGGTCAGCCACCGAAGCCGATGCGGCGGCCGCCCTCTTCGAGCCCGAGCTCGACGTAGAGGATGTTGGCTGCCTGCACCGCGAACGAACGACCGCGCTTGTCGGTCAACCACAGCACGGCGGTCGTGCCGTTCAGCGCGTCGTCGATCTGCTGGCGAACGGCATCACGATCGCTGTCGGCGAGCTCGATCGTGAGCTCGCGAGAGGATCGACTGACACCGATGCGTAGGTCCACAACCTCAGTTCTACCGTGAGCGGGGGGCAACGCAGCGTGCCAACCGGCCGGGCGGGGTGCTCAGGCGCGACCGGCGAGGTCGAGGAACGCCATCGCGTGGACACGCGCCGTGCGGTACGTGAAGTCCGTCGGCATTTCCACCGTGAACGCCGTCGCGCCGCTGACGCGGCGGTTCACGTACGAGGTGAGCGTGCCGCCACACGTCGTGCACGATGGGGTCGAGCGGATCGGGTACCCGGTGACGGTGGAGTAACGGCGCAGCAGCCCGTAGTCGGCGACCGATCGGTTGTCGTCGACGTGGCGGCCGACCTGGTGCCACACGACCATGAGCCGTGGCCGCACGGAGTCGAGGAAACCCTGCATTGCTCGTGTCTCGGGCTCGGATGCGGCGGACGGACCGCTGTAGCTCCCCGTGCCCGCACCGCTGTATACCCAGTTGCCCGAGTTGAAGTTGCGATTGAGATCGACGGCACGTGCGTTCGTCCTGCGCTGCGCGCGCCATCCGTCGGGATTGACCGAGTCGACGACCCACAGGTCGATTCCTCCTGGGGTGCGTTGCACCCGCAGGTAGGCGGCGATCTGCGCGCCACCGGGCTCGTTGCCGTGGATCTGACCGACGGCGACGACCCGCGTGCCCCCCGGGGTGCCGTAGCGGAACGCCCAAATGGGGTTCCCGTTGATCGACGTGCCGATCCGGCGCTGCTCGATCGGCCGGTGGGTCGGCACCGCCCGACCCCAGATGCCCATCGAGCGGGCGGTCTGCTCGCCAACGAAACCCGTGAGTCGCAGACCGCGGTTGCGCTGCAAGCGCTCGACTGCGTCACGCGTGCGCGTGCCGAAGTACGTGTCGACGCTGCGGTCGATGTAGCCGATCTCGAGCAGCCGGCGTTCGACGCAGAGAACCGCGTCACCGCGACTGCCGTGGCTGAGCACGCGATCGATGCGACATGACGCGGCGCCGGCGCGCTCGGCACCAGGCACCGCGAGCAGCCCTGCGGTGAGCGCGAGGGTGACGACGGCGAGGTGGAGGAGGCGGCGGGACATCGCCGCGGACGCTACCCGTCACCCAGCAGCGGTAGCCTGCGAATGGCATGACTGCCACCCCCGACCAGATTCTCGAGGCCCTCCGTCCCGTCGAGGATCCCGAGCTGCACCGCTCCATCGTCGACCTCGGGATGGTGCGATCCATCGAGGTGGAAGGCGGCACTGCGGCGATCCTCGTCGCGCTGACCATCGCCGGCTGCCCGCTGCGCAACGAGATCCAGCGCCGGGTCAGCGACGCCGTGACCGTCCTCGACGGCATCGATGCCGTATCACTCGACTTCACCGTCATGACCGACGACGAGCGCGCCGAGCTGCGCACCCGACTCCACGGCGACCCGGCAGGCTCTGCCGGCTCACAACAGGGACACGGCCACGCTGAGGGCCGTTCCATCCCGTTCGCGCAACCGGGGAGCCGCACGCGCGTGCTGCTCATCTCCTCGGGCAAGGGTGGCGTCGGCAAGTCCTCGGTCACCACCAACCTCGCAGTCGCGCTGGCCGCGGCAGGTCACTCGGTCGGGGTCGTCGACGCCGACATCTACGGTTACTCGATCCCGCGGATGCTCGGCACCGACCGCGAGCCCACCGTCATCGACCAGATGCTGATCCCGCCGGAGAAGTGGGGTGTGCGCTGCATCTCCATCGGCTACTTCGTGCCCGCCGGTCAGGCTGTCGTGTGGCGCGGTCCGATGCTGCACAAAGCCCTCGAGCAGTTCCTCACCGACGTCTACTGGGACGAGCCCGACTACCTCCTCGTCGACATGCCGCCGGGAACGGGCGACATCGCCATCTCGCTCAGCCAGTACCTGCCCCGCGGCGAGGTGTTCATCGTGACGACGCCGCAGCCTGCTGCCCAGGAGGTCGCCAAGCTCTCGGCGGCGATGGCGGCGAAGGTCAACCTCGAGGTTCGCGGCGTGATCGAGAACATGTCGTGGTTCATCGGTGACGACGCGAAGCGCTACGAGCTGTTCGGCGCAGGCGGCGGCGCGGCGCTCGCCGACGAGCTCGGTGTGCCGCTGCTGGCCCAGCTGCCGCTCATCCCCGCGCTCCGCGAGGGTGGCGACACCGGCAGGCCGATCGCGGCCGTCGATCCCGACAGCGAGGCAGGACGGGCGTTCACCGCGCTCGCCGAGCGCGTTGCCGTCGAACTCCGTCCGACTCGCGTCTATCGCTCCGAGCTGCAGATCGTCTGAACAAGTGGAGCCCGTGCCGCTGCACGAGTTCCGCGAACTCGTCGCCGACGCCATCGACGATCTGCCCGACGAGCTCGCCCACGTGCTCGACAACGTCGTGGTCATGGTCGAGGACCGCAACTCGGACGAGCCCGATCTGCTCGGCCTCTACGACGGTGTGCCACACACAGAGCGGACCGGCCACGAGGGCCCGGACATCGTCACGATCTACCGGCTCGCACTGTGCGACGCGTGCGACGATCTCGACGATCTCGACGAGGAGGTGTACGTCACGGTGATCCACGAGGTGGCCCACGCAGCGGGCATCGACGACGAGCGACTCCACGAACTGGGATGGGCGTGAGCCCACTACAGTCCCGCCCGTGAGCGCGGCGCCGCCCCCTCCGCCCCCGCCTTCGCTCGATCCTCCGCGCGACGGCGGTTTCAACGTGACGCCGGGCGGCGGCACCGAATCACTGCGTGTCATCGGCAGCCTCGCAAGGTGGGCCACCCTGCTGCCTCTCGTCACGGCCGTCGTCGGTCTCGCCGGCACGCTGCTGTCGCTCGCCGCGCGCGACGAGGCAGCCGCGTATCTCGATCGCGAGATCTCCGAGGACGAGTTCAACGAGGCCGTCGCGCCGGCCACCGCGGCAACGGGTCTCAGCTCGTTGGTCGCGATCGCAGCGGCCGTCGTGGTCGTCATGTGGTGTGCCCGCATCGCCCGCAATCACCGAACCCTTGGGCGGCGCACGACGTGGAGTCCCGGCATGGCCGCAGGCGGGTGGTTCCTGCCACCGGTGCTCTTCGTGATCCCGATGCTGTTCCTGCAAGAGGCGTGGCGGGCCTCGGAACCTCGTACCGGGGCCGGCGACGGATGGCGCACGGGTCGCGCCGGCCCTGTCGTCTATGTGTGGTGGGTGTTGTTCGGCATCGTGCCGCTCGCGTTCCTGCCGCAGGTCGTGGCGCGCTATTCCAGCTTCCAGCCCGAGACCGACGACCTCGCCGAGATCATCGTCGAGGACGTCGCATGGCAGGTGGGCAGCTCCGTCGTCCAGATGGCCGCCGCTGTCGCCTGGGCCGTGCTCGTCGTCGGGCTCACGGCGCGCCATCGTCGGCTCACCGGCGAAGATGCGAGATGACGATCTATCTCGTGCGGCACGCGCATGCCGGGAAGCGGGACCGCTGGGACGGCGACGACCGGACGCGACCGCTGAGCGACAAGGGATGGTCGCAGGCGAAGGCGCTCGCTGCCCGCCTCGCGCCGCTGAGCCCTGCCGCGCTGTGGTCGAGCCCGTACCAGCGATGCCGCCAGACGCTCGAACCGCTCGCCGAGATCACCGGGTTCCCCATCGCCGTCAGCCCGTCGCTGTCGGAGGGCGCCGACATCGTCGCTGCCATCGAGCTCCTCGCCGGCGTCGACATCCCAGCCGTGTGCTGCACCCATGGCGACGTCGTGCCGTCCGTCGTCGACACGCTCGCCCGCCGTGGCATGGAGGTGACGACGCCAGCCGACTGGCGCAAGGCCACCATCTGGGTCATCACACGCGAGGGGGGCGAGTTCGCCCGAGCACACGTGTGGCCGCCGCCGACCTTGTGAGCGGGCCCAGCGACGGCGCTCGGCCGCCGGCGCTCAGCTGCCCGTGACGTCGACCCCGTCGACGTACTCGGCGACGAGGGCACGCATCTGCGTCGGCGGGTCGAGCGCGACACAACGCCTGCCCTCCCGCCGGGCGCCTGCCTGATCGTCTTCCCACTGCGCCGCGATCACGGCGAGGAAGCAGTGCGGGTCGGCGTAGTCGCTGTCCGCCGCGATCGACTGCCGCAGCCGTTCCCTGCCGCGGG